>NZ_JANQOP010000229.1 GCF_028285745.1 Acaryochloris sp. IP29b_bin.137
ACTCACATCTAGGATGGAGACATTTTGCTGTCCACTGGTGAGGAAATTGCTCAAGCATCCTGACTTTCTCTCTGTCTAAAGTGATAAAAGAGGGATAGACGCCACCACCACCCAAGATGTTGCTAAAGCCTTTCTCTCCGTATCCGCTCAGATGGGAGGATTCCAAGCCATTCAAACCATTAATGGGGAACAGGAAAAGCTAGACCGAGCCTTATTGCTCAATCAAATCGCTAATGTCTCCCAAACCAATGACGCCATCCGACGAGGACGAGACTCAGAGACCAACGCCAACGCCATCCGCCTGATCCACCGTTCCAGAATGAGGACTCGTTTCTAATGACCGCCTATACATCTCCTCATAAGCTGCCTGACTGGTATCAATGGGCCAAACGCCGAAACTTCACCCCCCCCAATCTCCTAGACTTTATCTCCCCCACCCCCGTTGACTACGATTGGTCCTGGCGTACCTGGTGGAAACCCCTCTTTGTCCTCTGCTTTCTGCATGGCCTCGTGGCCTCTACACTTCCTGCCTATGCCAAAGTCGATGTCCTCAAGATAGACCGCAAATCTCAACTGTCCAGTGCTGCCACCTCCGAAGCCTTTGAGGTGTTCTGGATCGATAACATGCCTCAATGGATGTTTCTGATTCGGGTTGCCCTGACCATTGTTGGTGTGTTTGCCCTGGTCTGGTATGCGGTGTGGTTAGCCAAGAAAGCCGATAGCATTGGAGCCTTTCCCTGGGAACAGATAGTCATACCCGTAGTTCTGCTTGTCGTGATCAACTCCGGTGATCTGATGGCGATGAGTGCCAACAGCACCCGCAGAGTCAACAATAAGTTAGGAGAGGATGTCCTATCTCTGGTTGATGCCCAATCTAAGACCGAACAAGCCAGAGCTATCACCTCTTACCCCGCTGTCATGTCGGCTCAGATCAAACAGTGTGATGGCATTCCTCCCGGTGAACAGCAATCGCTCTGTTTCAATGCTGCCGCCGAAGTGGGCACTGAACTGCTTGAAATCGACCGCCAGCGGTTTGGCGACCAACCCTGGATTCAGGAAAAACAACAAACCTTAAACAAGCTCCAGGCCAGCGGTTCTGCCAACGTCAAGGATCTAGGTCTCCTGGAAGAGTTGGGAACAGCCTTTCTCAGTGGCTTTGAAGAAATCCTGATGTTTTTCCTAGATATCTTGGGGGAAGGCTTCCAAGTCCTAATTGAATATGGCTACATTCTGACGGCCTTCCTGCTGCCACTGGCGCTACTGCTGGGATTCTCCCCACTGCAAGCCATGCCGATTATGGCCTGGGGTGTTGCCATGTCCTCCATTGGATTACTGAAGTTTTTCTACAACCTAATCGTGGCAATTGCAGCGGACATCCTCATGTCTGGGGGCAGTGTCCTTCATGCCGTGTTTGCAGTGGTCAGTGGACTATTGGCCCCACTGCTGACGGTGGGACTAGCCGGGGGAGGTGGCCTCACCATTATTCTGGCAATTCTCCAATTCTCATCCTTTGCTGCGAACCAGCGGCGAGGTCACCGATCATACTCAGGAGCTTAACGATGGTTGCGATACCCAAAACCAAAAAAGGGACGCTGATCAGTTCCCTACAAACGGGGGATTATTTGCCCCATCTTGCTATCTACGCTGTTGTGGTTAGCACTATCTCAGCATTAGCGGTTCTCTCGCTAGCAATCTCCTTTGCCAATATCGCTAAGAAGAAGGATCCAGTCCTTGTACAAACTCTGAATGGCCCGGTCCAGGTTCAAGCTGAGCATCACCTGTCTCGTTCTCCTCAATCTATCCAAGACTTTGCTGGGATAGTACTCTCCCTGTCCTTCAACTGGACGGGAAAAACCATTGATGAATATGGCGCACAGGTCAAAGACGAAGGGGTGGACTTCGGCAAACAAAACCGCATCTCTACCTTGGCCTATGAGACATCGGGGGCCTTTACCACTGATTCGCGGCTGCGGTCTCAGGTGCTAGCAAAAATTGCGGAATGGTCAGACCCTGCCTATCTCCAGGGGACGAAACAACATCGAATTGAAATCAAGAAAATTACCCTGCCCCGAAAACTTCAGCGTCCGGGTCATTGGTCTGTGGGGGTTGTTGCCAACCGGGTGATTACCCAAGACCGCAACACGGAAGTGATGACGTTTAACCGGAAGCTATACATTCGCGCAATCCCGGTGATTGAGGATCCATTCCCGGAAAGTGAAACCCCTGAGAGCAAAGCCTTCTTCAACATCAGGCAGTACGGCCTCGAAATCTATCGCATGGAAAAATTCACTCGGGAGGATGTTTAAGTGAACAAACTGACATTGCTCAAATCGCTGTATGACGATGAACCAGAAACAATATCAGAACCAGTAGGCACCCTTCTAGAGGAGAAACCGACAGCGAAACCCGCATATGAGGATCCGTATGCCGAGATTGACCCTATTGATGAACACACCCAACGACCTCGGAGTGAATCCCCTTGGCTGAGGACTTCGTTTTGGGTGGGCTGTGTTGCCGTCAGTGCAACTATCTTATTGTTCTTGTTCTCCCAGTTTGATATCAACAAGTTCTCAAAGTCTGGTTCTCGCAATGTCGCCGCTAAGCCCGCAGAGGAGGAACAGTGGGTACCTGACGAGAAAATCGAGATTGATAACGATGAAACGAAGCTGGCCTTTGCGGATCAGGATGTGGCCCAAGAACGAGCTGAGTCAGTGATGACGGCGAAGAAGCTTGAAGCTGAGATGTTAGGGAGTAAGGAAAACAAGACACAACAGCAATCCAATACTCAGCAAGCCTCTGTCTCACCCCGAAATACCGTGACCCTTCCCCGGTCCCGACCCTATCCGCCTCCGTCAGTACCCAGCACCCGTCCCCGAACGGTTTACAGAGTCCCTTCCAGACCCCGATCCCAGACCCCAGCCTCTAGACCCGTCCCCATTGCCCAACCGAAACCACCTAAGAGGGCTGTAACACCCTCATCCCCTCAAGCTCAGGTCAATTCAGAGTTGGACGCAGCAGCTCTCTATGCCTCCATTGATAACATCGGCACCTATGGGGGCATGGATTATGGAAATACTAGTCAGGATTCAGGTCAATCCTTCAGCAATGGGTTTGACCAAGGGGGTGAGCCGTGGATGAGTCCCGGTGATGCGATTTCTGCTCAGTTGGAGACCCCTATTTTCTGGAGTGCAGACCGGGTGCAAACCTCGGCATTAGCGGTTGTCACTCAAGGCAGTGAGTCGATCCCTGCTGGGACCAAAGTCACTGTATCGATGGGTGATGCCAAAAGGGACAGCTCCAAGCTAGTGGCTTTATCCCTGACCAATATCGTCGTGGAAGGTCAGGCAGTGGCGGTGAATGGTCAAACCTCTATTACGGACGAGAAGGGAAAGCCCCTGGAGGCCAAGCGAAAGGGGGCTGGTTCAAAAATCCTGCCTGTCATCGCTAAAACCTTGCTGGGTGCCGCTTCTACGGGAGCAGATAGTACCAACCGTCCCACCTCCATCACCTCGACGACGGGAAGTTTTACCTCTAGCGTTTCTCAGATTGGGGAGAATGATGTTCTCGCGGCCCTGGTCCAAGGGGGCACCGATGCTTTACTCGGAGATTTGAATCAACGGAATCAAGCGGCCTTGCAGGAAAACCAGGGGAGAGAGTTCTTTATTCTCAAAGCGGGGACGGCGATGAGGATTACGGCGATTGGGTCTGTGAGGTAGAGCGAATTGTTAGCTCTCTCTTTTTATCAATAAATATCTACTTGGCAGTTTTGAAGAAGTGATCTGCTTATATTGCAGTATCTTGAGTACATTCTCAATAAACTCATAACCAAGACAACACAAAAGAGCACGAAAAAGCATTGTTATTCTAAATTCTTTGCTTTTAGACTTCAATTAGTCACTCCATGAGGTATTTCAATGGTGTTTGGAATTGCTGTGGCTATACTTTCGTTGTGGCTTTTTCAGGATTGGGTGATCACCGGCAGCGTACAAGTCTTTCAAGATCTTGATCTTGGTCTAATCAAGCAAACGCAAGGGACGCTCAAAATACGCTGTTGGTTTTATGCGTTAATTAATTCTCCCGAACCTGGTTGAGTAACGTTAGTGAAACGAATCACCTACCACCTAGGACAAAGAAAAAATGCCAATTATCGACTATCCACCACCGAAGTATATCTCCGATGAGGACGACGCTCGTTTCCTTCGTAGCCACTTTGGAACATCTATCACGGATGAACAGATTTTTGAAAACATCTACGGTGGGCGTCCACTTGAAAAATTATATCGGTCCATTGATTTCGAAAATGTTGATGCTGCAAACCTTACAGCGACAATTCGCCTAACAGAATCTCCTAAATCATTAACCGACTTGGTGGTTGAGAGTGTATCGCTACGGCAGTTTTTGGTCGCAGGCAAGCATTTGCGGAATTGGTATAAATCAGTCGATCCGTCTAAATGGATTAATGACGACAATATTTGGGAAGATGGTGAGAACCACTGGGACGACTTCGAGGATTCCCAGTATCAACTGGAACTATGCCACTCGGAAGTTCGCCGCTGGAGTATCTTCTTCCGTCGAGGTGGAGATGACCTTGGTGGTGCCGTCATCCGTGCAGATAGCAGCATCACACAAATCGAATTGATTAATAACTGTACTCTTGAAAACGCTTTCGAGTTTCGTATTATTTACAATGGATCAACCTATCATGGTTCGTTCGGAAGATTGAGCGGTGACGCCTATGAGAAGCTATCTCGCTATCAAGCGGGAAGTGTGGGCGAACAGTTCCTACCCTTCGCTGATGGCATCCATAGCTTTGGGTTTGGCCCAGGGACGATCTACACTGACTTTTATGAATGGGGGCCTGAAAATACTGACCTGAGTGCGGATGATACGCTTACCATTTCACTCGATCGGTATCGTTCCATTGACGACAGCGCGTCATCTGCGTCGGTGCCATTTCAAATCGAATTGGGCGAAATCGACTATCAGCGCTGGGGGCAGCAAAGTGAGTACTATCAAAAACCAATCGTCCGCCGACTGTTTTTTGGTTATGTTTCAGGCGATGGTGTGTTTTCAAAAACACCGCCACTCACATACGCTTCCATTCGCGACGCTCGCGAAGTGATTTTACCCAACTTCGGTACAGATGGAGTCTACAATCTCACTAAAAAAGGTCTTCTTTCAAAGCGCGGCTATAGTTGGCTGTATGATTTTGACTCTTGCACTATTCGCACACTGGAATCTGGGAAACACGAAGTGGAGTTTCTCAGATCGAATTATCCAACGGAGTTTCAACTCAGAAGACTGGTGTTCGGGAACATTGACCTACATTATGCTGGTAGCGATTCTGAAGTTCCGCAGTATCCACGCTCGCTCACAATCCACCGTATTGGGTACGATCCACGACCGACGACGCTCAATTACGATCCAGATTTCCGACCGAACGTAGCACCAGATGCGGCGGGACGATACGCGTTTCTCCTCGCGGGCTCAATTATCAGTGGCTCCTCCAGCTACGTCACTCCCGAATCCTTCGGTGTCGAGCGTCTCATCCTTTCGCGTGATTACTGCGACCCGAGCATCCTTGTCGTCGATGCAATCAGCTTTGAGCGCATTCTCCCTGTGTGGCAGGTACGGGTTAAATTGCCATCGACCTTGAACAATATGTGAGCTAAGCGGCTTAAAAAGTGGAAGCGTATGTCAAAAACCAATCAGATGGTTGTAGCTGACCAACCGCTGAACCGGAGCGGCGACAGGGCGTATGTTCGCTGCTCAGAGGTTGAAGACCGTCGTCCTTTTAGCTGAGGCGTTATGCGGCTCAGTTTTCCGACCGTTAATATGTGGAGTTACTTATGCCATACGATCCCGAGTTTATTTCTGGTCATGTCATTCCCCTTCCCACTCCCATTGACCGAGTAATCGCGTTGGCATTTGAAGGGGACTATATCCACCACTCGCGCCATTCGCTGTTATTCAACCGGGAACGTGGTTTCGCTTTTATTACTGCCCATAACATCGATGGAGCTACGCTATCGTCGTCCCAGTTCACAAATCGTGATTTCGATGAGGATCCGAAAATTCAACCCGCGTCACTTCAGGTTGATAACAATCGTGGTTATCGCCAGAGCCGGGATGGTGTCTTCGGTCCTAACCCTTGGGATCGGGGGCACTTGGCACGACGCAAGAGTCTCTCTTGGGGCGATCAAGCGGAAGCCTCAATTGCCGAACTCGAAAGCGACTTTTGGTCCAACATTGCCCCACAACATGGAAACTTACATGATGATGCATGGGGAAAAATCGAAGACTGGATGCTAGACCGTGTTGAAAGTGGCGGACGACGAGCCTGTGTCTTTACGGGACCAGTGTTCACTGAAGACGATCCTGAACACAAAAACGGTCCTAACGAAGTCCCGATCCGCATTCCAGCTGGATTCTGGAAAGTGATGACTGTCGAATTGAATGGAGCGATGCGTTCGGCTAGTTTTCTCGTCTGGCAACGTGACTATGATAGTGAGGATCCGCTACCTTTTGCGCCTGTATTGGAACAGGTCCGATTGACAACGATCGAAGTACTTACTGGACTGACTTTCCCAGCGTTGCGTCCATTTGATCCGCTGTTGTTTGACCAGCAAGGACGCAGGCGAGATACGTCAATCTCAAGGGCACGCGAAATGCTTCGAGGGCGTATGTTAAGGCCCTTTGAAGCTGCACGAGAGGTCGATTCGGAGCTTGGAGAAGACCTACTACTTGAGGCCACATCACCTGGGACTGCGGCGATCACGTCAATGCGGGACATTGTGCTTTAACTTAAGGTGCGCCAATCGACATTCCCATTACACCACTTATTAACTTGCAGTATCTTGATTAGGTTATTTAACAAGCTTAATGGCCAAGACAACACAAAAGAGCACAAAAAAGCACTTTTATTTTTATTTGTTACCAATAGAATTCAACTAGTAGTCCCGTAAGCTGCTTAAGTTGATATTGATGATTCTGCTGGTTAGACTTCCGAAAGCTCCTTTTTCCATATTATGAGATTACCTATAGCAATCATCCCTTGCTAGTCCTGGTCTTTAGCCTATAAGACCCATGCAACGGAACGCTCAAACATAAACAGCAAGTGAGCATTCTGAATTCCCGTTTGTGCACCTGATGGCGTGGCTGTTAAGCTCTCTAAAATTCATATCAAGTTTTTGATTAGGACGTTGCAGATAATAAGTTGATTCGATATTTGCAAATGTAGGCACTTATTACACAACGTGAGCACTATCTTACCTTTCCCAAAAAATAAGGAGAACTTTGGAATGAAGCGCCTTCGGATGAGGAAAATATTGATTGCCCTAATTGTAATTTCAGGCCTTTTTCTTGTCCAATTTCCGCCACCTGTTCTAGCTCAACCTTCAAGCGACCCTCGTACAGCTTTTGTTCACTTGTTTGAGTGGAAATGGACAGATATTGCCAACGAATGTGAGAATCACCTCGGCCCAAAAGGCTATGCTGCAGTTCAAGTTTCGCCACCGAATGAGCATGCCGTCATCAATAAACCAAATGAGCGCTTTCCTTGGTATCAAAGATATCAACCCGTTAGCTACAGGTTGGATAATAGTCGCAGTGGCACATTAGCTGAATTCCAAGATATGGTCTCACGCTGCAATGCTGTGGGTGTGGATACTTATGTGGATGCTGTAATTAACCATATGACGGCTGGTGATAATGTTGGGAGTAATGGTTCTAACGTAACGAAATACAACTATCCTGATGTACCCTATGGGCCTCTAGATTTTCATGTTGATCAAGTAGACTGCCCTGAATGCTGTGATCGAGGAATTAAAGGCAGTGACTATGGAACAAACCCGAATAATGCCGTTCGTCGTTGCGAGTTAGTTGGTCTCGCAGATCTCAATACGACTCAAGCAAATGTTAGAGGGACTATTGCAGATTATTTGATTTCTTTAGCCAATATTGGTGTGAAGGGATTCCGTGTTGATGCAGCCAAGCATATGAATCCTGAAGATATCGATAATATTATCCAAAGAGTTAATTCCCAAGTTAATCCTGATCCCTACTTTTTCCTTGAGGTGATTAACCGAGGCAATGAAGCCGTAAAGGATGTGGATTACTTCGGCGTTAATGGTGGTCAAGCGGATATCACAGAATTTAATTATGGAGCCAAGGTAGGTCAAAAATTCCTTAATTCTCCTTACAACGACAACAGTGGTCGCAGAGAAAATATATCTGAATTGGAAACTCTCGGTCCTTCATGGGATTTATTGGATAGCACACGAGCAGTCATCTTTACGGATAATCATGATGAGCAACGGAAAGGAGAACCGTTTGTTACCTTCAAAAATGGAACGCTCTATGACCTAACCAATGTGTTTATGTTGGCATGGCCCTATGGTTATCCCAAGGTGATGTCTAGCTATGAATTTAGTAGTTTTAATCAAGGGCCACCGTCAGATGGTAGCGGCAATACAAATAATATTTACGCAGATGACAGCGATTCCCCAAATTGTTTTAACGAGTGGAAATGTGAACATCGCTGGCGTCCTATTTCCAATATGGTGGCGTTCCGAAACTACACCCAGCCGAGCTTTTTCACGACGGACTGGTGGGATAATGGTCAAAATCAGATTGCCTTTGGTCGAGGTGATCGAGGGTTTGTGGTGATTAATCGTCAAAGTGGTCCTGATTTGTCCCGCTCTTTCCAGACCAGTTTACCGGCAGGAAGCTATTGCAATGTGATTCAAGGTGATTATGATTCTGGAAGCAACACGTGTTCTGGGGATACGGTTGTTGTCGATACGAATGGTCAAGCACAGATCACAGTCCAGCCCTTTTCAGCAGTAGCAATATACGGTGGAGCCAAGCTGAGCTAGTACTAAAGGTTTCAGCTTTAGTGTGATCGCTGATATTGTGGGCTGGGTTTTCTTTAATCAAACCAGCCTTTTAACTTTTACAACCACAACTTTTTATTCTGCGACCGCGATTACTGCTTAATTATCTAGTTTCACCTAAACCAAGGTATGGATATGGTTAGAACTTCAAATCTTCGGGTCGGGTGAACTGGGATATTTGCCTGATGTCAACTTTTTGATTAAGAGCATAGTATGTCTGAAAAAAAACCGATAGAAGATATTAAAGACCACTTAAATCATTTTCGGTCGATTGCTTTGTTTCTTCAAATTACATTTATTTTCTTGGGTTTAGTATCTGTAACATCTTCTTTGATAGTAGCAACTTTTTCTGGAGAGCTAGAAGATAAAGGATATTTGAAAGGTGTTGCATTTACGGCAGCGATATCATCAGCAATCATTAGTCGTTTTAGTTTGGATCGCAAAGCATCAGATGTAAGAACAGCTTGGAGAATCCTAAACGTTGCACGAATCAAGCATGAGCTAGAGCTAGAGGACATAAGCTATCTAATTGATCGCTATGCAGAAGCAGAAGATACTGCTGGCCATGTCGTCTTTAACCCACCACAGCAAGAGGCACGTGCACTCAAGTTGGCGAATGATGATCTAAAGCAAAAACTTGCTGACTTACAGCAACGCATGAAGGAAATCCAGACGAATGATGATAATGGCAATGGTGGTTCTCCACCTCAAAACTAATGTTTTGAGCTTATTGTTACCTATCTCCTACCCTTTGACTGACGCATGTTGACATAGTGATTTCTTAATATCAGTTATACAGAAGTAGTTTTCCTTGTGTTGTCTTACGCTGCATGTAACCGAATGCTCGGCTATCACTTTTCTGAAATAGGTTTGAGATTATCTCTAATGCCTGGGATGCTGACAGTTAGACCTCATCAATAGTAGTGAGTAAATTTAGTTAGTGTTTACGTGAGGTTGGGTGTTTACCTGGAAGTTTAGTGCCTTTAGTTAGTGTTTACGTGAGGTTGGGTGTTTACCTGGAAGTTTAGTGCCTGATGGTTCTTGATAGGAGATGAAGAATGGCTGAAGTGCGTGGTGTTTGGATTGCTAACGTCGGAAGTTCAGTCTTGAATTCTGAAGATGAGATAAAAGTTGCACTTGATAACCTGAAAGCGAAAAACTTTAATCTTGTTTTCCCAGTAGTTTGGCACAGTAGCTTAACACTTTTCCGAAGCTCTGTAATGAAAGCCCACGGTTTTGATGAAATTCATCCCTCCTATCAAGCTACAGGATTTGATCCACTGGAGGTAATGATCACAGAAGCCCATGCAAGAGAAATCAAAGTTATTCCCTGGTTTGAGTTTGGTTTTGCTGCCTCCCATGCTTCTGATGGTGGTGAGATTTTGATGGAAAATCCAGACTGGAAAGGTATTGATGGTGGAGGTAGAAATCTTAGAAGTGGCGAACTCACCTGGATGAATCCTTTTCATCCTGAAGTACAGGAATTTATGATTGACCTCATTGTTGATTGTGCTGCCAATTATGATGTTGATGGAATTCAAGGTGACGATCGTTTACCTGCCTGTCCCTATGATGGGGGCTATGATCCTGTGACAGTTGGTAGATTTGGTTCAACTCCACCTCCAGTGCCTGTTAATCCACAAGATGGTAATGCAGATTGGAAGGAATGGACCAAGTGGCGCGCCGATGACCTGACTGAATTTCTGAAACGATTGCATCGAGATATTGAGGCTGTAGGAAGTCGTAGGGGAAGAGACGTTACTCTATCCCTATCCCCTAACCCTTATCCTTGGTGCAGAATCTTTTTTTGCCAAGATACTAAGGAATGGGTAACTCAAAAACTAGTTGACACAGTTCATCCCCAGTTCTATCGACCCACGACTGCTAGATATCAACGTGAGGTTAACAATCTCATTAAGCATTTTTCAAAAGAGAGAAATATGTTTTCTCCAGGGATTTGCTTTAGACACGAAGACACTGGTACGACACTTACAGCTAATACCCTTCAGGAATGTGTCGAGATTAATAGAAGTGCAGGTTTAAGTGGACAAGTGTTTTTCCCGTATGAGGGGCTATTAAATAATGTTGGTGGGGTTAATATTGGGGATGCTTTGAGCGCTTCAGGAGGAGTTTTTGAATATGCTGATACGCTTCCTGACATTTTTGCTTGATCCAACTTTTAACTCCGCAGTTGATTTATCTAGCCCTGTCGCACTGGGCCTTATATTTCTCTGGCATCGACGCTCTTAAAATCTGTTTGCACGTCATCACTCATCTCAAGGTTAAATCCTTGGAGATCTCGTTGAATCCGTAGACTCTCATAGGTCCATCGGAGTCAACCCAATGAAGACAACCTTACTCCTCACAACAGCAATCATCCTCACCCCATTGTCGGCCCTGGCTGTAGTTCAAAGTATCAGCCTAGCCGATGCCACAGAAGGGATTGCCCCTACCATCAATGTCTGCCCTGGCAAGGGATACAACATCTCATTTCTGAATATGCCTGGGGGTGTGGCCTGGGCCAAGATTGATGATCCCAGCCAGGTTCATGTCTCCTTTGAAACCAGGGAGATCAGCAAATCGCCCGCCCAATTGATCCATCTCCAACGAATTGAACAACTGAACTTTCGGGGTATCCCCAAAGCTCCCCAAACTCTGCTAACGGTCTTCACGACCTCACAACAATTGCTGCGGTTTAACATCGCCTATACCTGCCCCAACCGCTTTGATACGGGAATCATCCGGGGTGCCATTGTCACCCGCAGACCCAAACAGCGAATAAAGCCCAAGGATCCAGTGATTGCGGTTCCCGAGGCGAAAGTCTCAGCGGATCCACCTGGGCCTCAAGTCTTGTTTTCCAAGCAATACGTTATCGAGGGAAGCTTTAAGAATCTGTATGGATTCCAACCTAAGGAAGAAACTCAGCAGTCTTCAACTGAACCGGATCAAGTCGCTGTCCCTACCATCGAAAATCCCACACCAAAACCCAAGCCCACCAAAACTGCAAAAGCCCCCGTAGAGCTACCACCCTCTAAAATTGCTTGGCATCTGACTAGAGGACTTCATCAAGCCAACCTCAAAGGCGAAATCAACTACAACACCTACACCTACAGACGTTGGCAATCCATCATTGCCAGAGTACGGAGAAAGCAGGATCTTCACACTGCAATTAAAGCTGTCGTTCCCAGAAGAAAACACAAGGCTTTCCAGAAAACAGGGGTGATTCTCCTGCGGTATGGGGGACTGGAAGACCCCTCATCGATGCTCACCGACTCATAAGCAAAGACGGAGGGCAGCATCATGCTACAAAGCTTAATCCTTGCACCGTTATTATTTGGTCAGCATTTCGGGACGGATGCGGGGCTGCAATACAACCCATCGTT
>NZ_JANQOP010000236.1 GCF_028285745.1 Acaryochloris sp. IP29b_bin.137
AGTGCCCAATGACTCTACAGTGAAAGGAGATGTAGATTCTCAAAACCCTCAATAGGCTTGAATTCTAATAGACCCCAGAATCCGTTAGAACGAGGGACAGTTGACAAAATATTGAGCGTAAGTTTAGGTTAAGCCAATCTGGTTATGGTCTGTGATACAAGTCAAGATAGAAATCAATACTTGGGTTGAGTTTTTGCTGATGACCTCACAATTCTCTTTGCCACAGATGTTAATCCCTTTCTTCTCTATCAATGCCGTACTGCGGAAGAGCCTAATCGCAGCCTTAATCGGAGGGATGGTGCTATTCAGTTTACCCAGCCCTGCTGAAGCGGCCATTTGTCGAAATATCCAAGGGCGCCGCATTTGTGAAGCCTCGCTTAATCGCAGCGCTAAGAACTACTGGGAGTATCGAGCCATTGTTACGATTGATGGGGCCAGACAACCCCGAGAGACCTATAATTGCCGCGATCAGATTCGCATCCAGGCCGATGGCACAGTCATCCCCTTTGAAAAGGGCGATCCGAGTCCCGTCGTTTGCCGACTGTATAACAAGCGCAGGGCCAAGCGAAGATAATCCATCTTGCAACAATCTCCCCCGGCAGGTACCGTTTTCTGTAACCATGGGGGGTTGAGACCTCAAATCCGAAGATATCCATGACTACCACCGACGATAAAGCCGTTGTTCAAGATTATTTCAATACCGTTGGCTTTGACCGTTGGCGACGGATTTATGGCGACGGTGATGTCAATAAAGTCCAAAAGGACATCCGTATTGGCCATCAACAAACGGTCGATACACTGCTCTCTTGGCTGAAGGCTGATGGAGATTTATCGGGGCAATCCTTTTGTGATGCGGGCTGCGGCGTCGGCAGTTTAAGCATCCCCCTTGCAGAAATGGGCATTCAGGTCTCGGCTAGCGATATTTCCCAAAAAATGGTGGAAGAGGCTCAAGTCCGGGCCAAACAACAGCTGGGCCAGGACCAAAATCCCACCTTTTCAGTGCAGGATTTAGAAGCCTTATCCGGTAGCTACGATACCGTCGTTTGCCTGGATGTTTTGATTCATTATCCCGACCAAAAAGTGCCAGAAATGATCAATCACTTGGCTTCCCTGGCTAAATCTCGGCTGATCCTCAGCTTTGCCCCCTGGACCATTGGCTATATGCTACTGAAGAAAATTGGTAGTTTCTTCCCGGGGCCAAGCAAAACCACTCGCGCCTATCTACATCGAGAGTTTGATATTTGTGATATTTTGCGATCGCAAGGCTGGACCATCGAGCGCAAAGCCATGACTAAAACCAGCTTTTATTTCTCTCGCCTAATCGAGGCCAAGCGCTCCGACGCTTAGCAAGGCAAACACCAAGGTATGCGAGCACGGCTCGACCAAGATCTGATCATTCTTCACAACGAGGATCTACCTAAATTTAAAAAGGGCGGGTCCGTCGTTCGCAATAGCTATTTTTGGGCATTGCGGGCCATCGCGGGTCATGCGCCGCGCTATGGGGATTGGGAATATGAAATAGACGTTTGGCTGGCCCTGAAACGAGTCTTGTTAGCGTTTCAAGAATCTGGTTATCTGGGACTGCGGGAAACCCAACTCGAGTTTCCGCCCGATTTCTACGATATTCCGCCTCTCCTTAAAAGCGTTTCCACCTGGGCCGAGCCCTGGTCGCCAAATTGATTGGCTTCACCCTTTGGAATCGGCTATGGTAGACATTACTTTGTTAAGGCTCCACAATCATGCCCTACGAATCCGAGAAAAATATCGCCATCCAAGCTGTACAGGCGGCAGCACAGCTTTGCGAACAAGTTCGGCGCGAAATTGTCCCAGAAGCCATTGAAAAGAAGGATAAAAGCCCCGTCACCGTCGCAGACTTTGGTGCTCAAGCTTTGATTTGTCGGGCACTGTCCATCGCCTTTCCTCAAGACCCCGTGGTGGGGGAAGAGGATGCGGCAGAATTGCGGACCCCTGAAATGGCTGAGCGCTTGGCTCAGGTCACCCAGTATGTGCAAGCCATCGTTCCCGAGGCCAATCCTGAACAAGTGATGAGCTGGATTGACCACGGCAATGGTCAGGTGGGATCGCGGTACTGGACCCTAGATCCCATTGACGGCACCAAAGGGTTTTTACGTGGGGATCAATACGCGATCGCCCTCGCTCTAATCGAGAATGGTGAAATTAAAGTGGGGGTTTTGGGCTGTCCAGCCCTTTCGTTTACAGAGGGGCAAACCGGATTGATGGGGGTTGCCGTCCGGGGAGAAGGCGCAACCTTAGCACCCCTGGCGGGTGGAGCCCCACAATCGATTCAAGTGGTCTCTGCCGATCAGTCTGACAATCTCCGATTTGTGGAAAGCGTGGAATCTGGCCATGGAGATCAGTCTCGCCAAGCCGCCGTTGCTAAAGCCGCAGGCATTACCCAAGACTCCCTAAGAATGGATAGCCAAGCCAAATATATGGCCGTTGCTGCGGGTCAAGCCGCCCTCTATTTGCGACTCCCTTCTCCCAAAACCCCTGACTATCGTGAGAAGATCTGGGATCATGCAGCGGGCGTTATTTTAGTCGAGGAAGCTGGAGGCCGCGTGACGGATATTGCTGGCAAGTCCCTCGACTTTTCTCTCGGGGCAAAACTAGTCAATAACCAAGGGGTTGTGGTGAGCAATGGGAGTATTCATGATCCCGTTTTAGCAGCTCTGTGATGTCTTGAACCCTTAGGGCTTAAATAGCTGAGTCGTGACTTTTTCCAACTGTTTCAGTCCTTTCAGTGACCCTTGAATCAGTCGAAGGGCAGGCAAGGGTTGACGCAGCATTCCCATTGCCATGGGCAACATTTGCAAATCGCCATTAGGGCTAATCGCTGCATTTAAGTCGGGCAAATCATGGTGGACATCATCGCTAATCACCCGCACGATCCCCATGGATATGGGCGTAGATTGTAAACCAGATAGCAAGGAAAATCCTTCCATATCCACGACGTCTGCTTGATGCGTCTGGGCCAGCTGTCGCTTTTCGGTGGCAGTATGGATGATGCGATCGCAACTCACCCCCGTGACCGGTATCACGGTCTCCGCGAGTCGTTGGGATAGACTCAGGAGGATTTGTGCATCACAAGAGATTGGAACGTCTAGCACTTGAGTACCGTCAACACAAGTCTGACAAATCACCACATCACCGATGGACAACTGATCGGTCAGACTTCCGCCCAACCCCATTAACAAGGCATTGGATGAGGTCTGCCCATGGGACTGCTGAAGCCACGATGGGAGAAACTGGGTCACCCCCTGGGGACCTATGGGAATGGGCACAACCATTGCAGTACTAAACCCTGCCGATTGTAAGCCCTTACATACCGATCGATGCTCTGCCCCTCGGGGCACAAAAACGAGATCAAATTGAGGTGACATGGCCATTCGTCTCCAGTTGCGACATCAAAACAGTCTGAATGGGCTACTATTTCAGCCCTTCACGATTGAGAGGACAGATATAAAACTCTCACACTACTTCTGTAATTTGAGAGTTCCGTATGCTATGTTCACTCGGAGACAGGTATACATACTCATTCGGCAATGGGATGTTCTGTCCTTAAAGACCTCTGTGGCTGTGGTGTGATTTGCATTTTGAGTTTTGGTATAGAGCAGGAGTGAACGATTATGGTACAAATGGCCCTGGAGTCTCCCACTGATCATCGGCAAGTTGAACGCTTTTGCCAAGAGATTTTGCCACAAGTCTCTCGCACCTTTGCCTTAAGTATTCGGTTTTTACCGGGCAACTTAGGACGCGCCGTCCTGTGTGGTTACCTGCTTGCACGGATAGCCGACACGATTGAAGATGATCCTGTGGCTACGGTAGAATCCAAGATCAGACTGTTGGATAAATTCCTAGTCTGCTTTGATGAGCCAAGTTGTGCAGATGCTTTCCCTCAAGCCATAGGGGGATTAGAAGGGGAAAAAGCGCATCTATATCTCGTCGAAAATACTCACCTTGTTTTTGCGCTGTTTCGAAGCTTGCCCGCCAAATCACAACAGACGTTGCAACATTGGATTACAGAAATGGTCCAAGGAATGCAAAAGTTTGTCCAATTACATGCTCAGGGCATTCGGATTAAGACTTTAGAAGAATATCAAGAATATTGCTACTACGTTGCGGGTACCGTTGGTTATTTGCTTACGGACCTATGGTTCGAACATTCTCCGAGCGTTGATTTTGCCACCTACCATACGCTGCGGCAAACCTGTGCTGCCTTTGGTGAAGGCTTGCAAACCGTTAATATCCTCAAAGATATTGCTTGGGATGCCGAACATGAAAACTCTATTTATATTCCCCAAGATGCTTTAGAAACCCATGGCAGCAGCCATGCGACGCTATTGGATCCTGAGTTTCTGCCCCAGAATCATGCAGCGATCAAATCCTTGGTCGAACTGGCTTGGACTGATTTGGATAAAGCCGCCCAATATTTGATGGAAGTCCCTCGGGCGGCCATTCCGATTCGACTGTTTTGCATCTTGCCCCTGGTGTTTGCCTATGCCACCTTGCGCGATATCACAGGGTCTACCGCCATGCTTAAATCGGGTGGGAATATCAAGATTTCCAGAGCTGAGGTGAAGTCGTTAATTATGGTGGGGCCGTTTACAGTATTGAGTAACTTCACCATCCGCCGACTGATTGACCAAGTGCGCCAACAGCCCTTTTTATGGGGAAATAAAAATACCGCTCTTAAAAAGGCTGCTTAATTCCTGCTGGTAGATTGTGGGCTGCCTGACGCCATTCTCTTGGCTTTTATTCAATGCCTAAGGGGTAAATGAAGTCGCCTGGTATTCGACCTTAAATTTGGCTTACCCCTCGTCTGCTTATCCTCACCCTAAGATGGATACAGAAGATTAAGGATGAGTGATAGGATAATTTGGCGATCTTTTAAAGAACACAAGTTTTTCGGTTGCTGCTAACCGAATATTGCTCAATTGGATGGGTCAAAGCATGATCGCTATGTGCATGCCTTGACCCATTTATGCCCATTGTCAAGAGAGGATTGAACTGCATGGTTTACCAACTACCCGATCTGCCCTACGACTACAACGCGTTGGATCCACATATTTCTGCACGGACCCTAGAATTTCACCATGACAAACACCATGCCGCTTATGTGACGAAGTGCAATGGTATGACCAAAGACACCCCCATGGATAACATGTCTATTGAGGACGTGATCAAGTCTGCTTACGGTGATCCGGCAAAAGCTGGACTTTTTAACAACGCTGCACAAGCTTGGAATCACAGCTTTTATTGGAATTCAATGAAGCCGGGTGGGGGTGGTCTCCCCGGAGGTGCTTTGGCTGCCAAAATTAATACCGATTTTGGCAACTACGATAACTTTAAGGCTGCCTTCAAAGAAGCAGGGGGGACCCAGTTTGGCAGTGGATGGGCTTGGCTCGTGTTGGATAATGGCACGCTTAAGGTTACCAAGACCCCCAATGCTGAAAATCCGTTGGTTCATGGTCAAACTCCCTTACTTACCATGGATGTATGGGAACATGCCTACTATCTAGATTTTCAAAATAGCCGTCCTGGGTATATTGATACCTTCTTATCTAGTTTGGTGAATTGGGATTTTGCTGCTCAGAATCTAGCTGCTGCCTAAGCGGGGTAGTTAGTTCAATTCCGGGGCAGATATTGCCGTGCCCTGCACTACAAGCGGCGCTCTAGAGCGCCGCTTGTGATCGTTAGCGCAACCCCACCCAAGTAAAGAAATCTTGGCGGGTCACTAATTCCAGTAAGAGCAAGACTATAAAACCCACCATGGCAAAGCGGCCATTCATCCGTTCTGCATAATCCGTCCACCCAAACGCAGGTTCCGGAGGAGCCTCTAGGTCTGGCGAGGGGGTCGGCTCAGGGGCAGGGGGAGTGGGTGATGAAGAACTCATAGACAAAGTGGAAGGGGACTTCAGCATCTTAACGGAATTAATCTGCGATCGCACAAGCGCGGTTAATCAGTGTCTGCCGTAGAAGTGTGAGGCGCATCCCCTGCGGACTTCAGTCGTTTAACGGCATCAATCAGCGATCTCACTTCGGTCGTACCAGTTGATGCATCAAAGGTCATGGGTAGTTTTCTCCGTTTGAGCATTCGCCCTGCTAAAGGGATCAGACTGAATAGCCCTGGGACATCCTTGAAATTGTTGCCCACGACTCTCAGGCCAAATTTTCGCTCATCTATCCATCCCCCTTTTTGGACTAAATCAACTAAGACTCGACGATGGCGAAGGGGTCGACTGGCAGGTAACGGGGGATGGGCAAGGACCTGGGATTTGATGTTGCTAATTTGATCGAGCGGCGCCACCCCCATCGGACAGACGGTATTGCAATTGAAACAACGGGTGCATCCCCACACCCCTTGGATATCCTGGTTATAGTGGTCTAGACGGTGCTCCGTCGCTTGATCTCGCGTATCTGCTAACAGCCGATGGGCTTTAGCCAAGGCATGGGGACCCACAAAAGTGGCATTTGTTGAGAGGGCATTACAGTCAGAATAGCAAGCCCCACAGAGAATGCAATTCCCCGTCTGATCCAGCTTGCGTCTATCTGCTGGAGATTGCAAAAACTCTCTTTCAGGCAGCTGCCGACCTGCTGAACTGACATAGGGCTCAACTTGATCTAAGTTTTGCCAAAATCGATCCATGTCCACTACCAGGTCTTTGATAACCGGGAAATTATCCATCGGAGCAACTTCAATGACAGGGATAATGTCCTGATCCTCCTCTGTCGACAGAGGATTCCTCCCAACAACCGCGTGATGAAAATGTTCCAATTCTGCTTTCACATTTTGTTGACAGGCCAATGCCGCTCGATGATTAATGCGCATGCTACAACTGCCACAAATGGTGTTTCGACAATTTTTTCGAAAGGCAAGGGAACCATCCTGATGCCATTTGATCTGATTCAGGCAATCCAAAATAGTGGTGCTCGGATCAACATCTAACTCATAGGTTTGAACTCGAGTGCTACTGTGACGCTGTTGACGGGTGATTTTGAACAGAACTCGCATGATTTCAAGTCTAGGGGCAGGAATGAAAGTAAATTTTTTTGTTTATTTACCGAGTTTTATTGGGATTTTGAAGAAAGATTACCTAGAGTCAAGGGATTAGGATATTGATATAGGCCTATTACTATCATGAACAACGGATGATCGGCCAGTAATACCGGGTGTAAACATTCGCTTGTTCATTCTGTCTTGGAACAATATAGAGGAAGACAAATATTGTAGTTCACATTGATGACTTTCTCTAATCTAAAAGTAGCGCTTTATCAAACCTTTTGCCCTATGGGATCAGTCAAACCTCTCTCCTTAAAATTGGAGACTCAGATCATATCTCTCTACTTCCATCGATAAAAATTAGTTGCTAACCAAAAAGAAACCGTTAGAATAATATTTAGAAAGCAAATCGTTTTCTTTTTGCTACAATTGCAATAGTTTAAATATGGTCTGATTGTTGGGATTTAATTCATCCAGCTTTAGAGATCTCCCTCAAGTAGAAATGCTTCCATTTCTCTATATGTTGATTGCAAGGATATTTTTGTAGATGGCAACTGACACCGAAACGACGCCTTTGACCGGCAAAGCACTCTTGCAAAAAGTTAAAGAACTTCAGCACTTGTCCCGCCGTGAAAAAGCCAAACGATGCGGATATTTCTCGATCACAAAGAATAATCAAACCCGTGTCAACCTCGGCGAATTTCTCAACGCTGTGATTGAAGCGAGAGGAATCGATCTGAATCCAGATGGGTCCAAAGATGGACGTGGCCGTGAACCCACTTATCGCGTCAGTGTCCATAAAAATGGCCAAATCGTTATTGGGTCAACCTATACTCAGGCCATGGGTTTAAAGCCAGGAGATGAGTTTTCGATTAAGCTAGGCTATAAACACATTCACCTGATTCAGGTAGATGCAGATGAAGACTTATAACAATTTGGTAAGACCTCATCGTGGATATATCCCAATGCTCTACGGGGCACCATTTTCTGAGTCTTAAGAGAACTCAAATTCTGTGCTTGTCTCTGGAATAGCATCTTAACTAAACAGAAACTCTATCTACCCGTTAGTTAGGGTTTCTGTTGGCTTTAACCAGCATCACTGGGTTGAATGGATTCAACCTTGTAAGAGATGCAACTGGGACAGAACGTGCTAACTGGACCTGTAGGTATTCTAATGTCCAGTTCCGTTGATTAAACCAGTTCCCGATAATATGAAAATTTTCAAGCGTTGCCAGGCTCAAAACGATGACACCCTGGGGAGTCAGTCGTGTTTCGCAATAATTTAGAATTTCATTCAGACGCCCTCCGCTTCCTCCAATAAAGATGCGATGAGGGGTTGGCAAATTGTGTAAAGCATCCGGTGCTTGCCCCTGAATGATATGGACATTGTTCACCGAAAAAAGTTCACAGTTTTGATGGATCAGTTGAGTACCTAATTCAGTTTTTTCTACAGCATAGATCTGCGAACTTGGAACCGTTCGGGCAATTTCTATTGCAACGGAACCCGTACCGGAACCAATATCCCATACCACTTGGTGCTTCTGGAGTTGTAATTCGGCTAATACGAGGATTCTAATTTCTCGTTTGGTCATTAATCCAGGGCGGTCAACAAATGTATAAAAACCCTGATCCGGTAGCCCAATCACCGGTGCAGATTCTGGATCGGATGTCGCTAGAGCCTTGTGGGCTTGGCGAAGCAAAATAACAACGTTTAAGGTCGAAAATTGACGATCGAGAAGTTGCTGAGGATTAAATTTTTGAATGCGCTCATTTTCGCCTTCTAGATTTTCACAGACCCAAAATTCATATTGGATGGGGATATTTAAACTGAGGAATAATTGCGCGATCGCAGCGGGGGTATGTTTGGGATCCGTAAGGATCGCAATTTTGTCGATTCCTTTTTGCCATGCCTCAATAAGAGGCGTGAGGGAGCGACCATGAACACTAATCACCTCCGCATCTTGCCAGGGCACCTTGAGACGATTAAAGGCAAGTTGTACAGAACTGAGGTACGGATGAAAAGAGAGTTGTTCCGGCTTGAACGTTTGCAGGAGTAGCCGCCCAAACCCAAAAAATAGTGGATCGCCTGAGGTCAAGACCACGACCAGGGGTTCAGGGCATTGCGCTAAATGGTCTTGCAGGGTCTGCAACCCCTGAGAAAAATCAGTTAGTACAATTCGCTCCCCTGGGTATGCAGGAAAGTAACCGAGGTGGCGTTCACTCCCCACTAAAGCAGTGGCTTGATCAATTAGGGTGTGCAAGGCTGTTGTCAACCCGTCTCGGCCCGAAAGCCCAATGCCAACCACGTGAATAGAAACCATTAGTGGACGGTCCTTTGTTGCCATGCCAGCGTTAACAACGCATTGACAATAGCGGCTGCAACAGGCGACCCTCCTTTCCTTCCTTCGGTGCGGATGTGAGGGAGTCCCGATGTGGCTAGGGCCTCTTTAGCCTCCAGAACACCAATAAAACCCACTGGCACCCCAATAATCAAAGGCGGAGATTGAGCGGCTACTGTCAGTTGTTGGCAGAGCGCTAATAATGCCGTCGGGGCATTGCCAACCACATATACTGCCTCTGGATAAGCTTGAGTACAGTGAAGCATTCCAGCCGCCGTTCGAGTTTGGCCTGGGAGGGGAGACTGGCCGGCTTCAACCGCAGTAATCACGGGATTCTGAAAGGTTTGTTGAACCACAGTTTGAATCCCCATGGAGACCATCTGCACATCTGTGACGATAGGAATACCAGCTGCTAGTGCGGCAGTTGCGGTCGAAATAACCTCTGCACTAAAGCGCAAGAGCGTTAAAAACTCGAAATCAGCCGTACTGTGGATAACACGACGCACAACCTGGTACTGGTCATCTGAAAAATGGTGAGCCCCAATTTCTCGATCAATGGTGGCAAAGCTCTGCCGCAGAATGGGGTGAAGATGAAGGGTCATGTCTCTAGGACATCAAAACGCAATACCCTACTCTACTGTGATTCCAGCTCAGCTATTTGCAAAGATTGCTGAGGAGGGTCCTGCAGGATATTGATAAAGGGTATGCTCATTTCAAAGTGGAAGGAAATAGCACGTTCTCAGCCACCCTTATCCTGCGTATTGTTGGACTACAGCGACTATGCCCGTTTACCTATACTGGGGAGAGGACACCTATCGCTTGTCAAAAGCGGTTCAATCGCTGCAGCAACAAGTCTTAGACCCAGATTGGCGTAGTTTCAATCTGGACAAAGTAGATATCTCTCCAGGCCCAGAAGGTCTAGCACAAGTCATTCAAGGTCTCAATCAAGCCATGACACCGCCGTTTGGTTTGGGCGATCGCCTAGTATGGCTGCTTAACCCCCTAATAGGCGCAACTGCTGATCTGCTGCCAGAATTTGAACGAACGCTTTCGGCTTTGCCCTCCTGTTCCCACCTATTATTGACTCAAACGACTAAACCCGACGGTCGGAGCAAGCTGACAAAGCTGCTGCAAAAAGAGGCCCAGGTCACCGAGTTTGCCCTAATCCCCCCCTGGAAAACAGCCCAGATCGTGCAGATGGTCAAGCAGGCCGCCCACGATCTGGAGGTGCATTTAACGCGGGCAGCGGGTGAACATCTGGCAGATGCCGTAGGTAATGATACTCGCCGTCTCTATGGAGAGCTAGAGAAGTTAAAGCTTTACGCTCTATCACTCACTGGATCAAACCAACGGCTCGGTATTGATGTGGTCCAACAATTGGTCTCTTCCTCCACCCAGAGCAGTTTGCAGTTAGCTGAGACGATTCGCCAGGGACAGACAGATCAAGCGCTGGGGTTAGTGGCCGCGCTATTGACGTTAAATGAACCGAGCTTGAAAATTGTGGCGACGCTCACGCGGCAATTTCGCACCTGGCTATGGGTCAAACTGATGGTGGTGTCGGGTGAACCAGATGATCGGGAGATCGCACGGGTTGCTGAGATCGGGAACCCAAAACGAATCTATTTTCTCAGACAGGACGTCCAAGATGTGAGCGGCTGGCAATTACGCCAAGTTTTGGCTTGCCTGCTAGATCTAGAAGTTGCCCTGAAGCAAGGGGAGGAGGCCCGTTCGACCTTGATGACTCACGTGGTGGAAATGAGCCAACTCTGCCAACGCGATCCAGAAGCCCCTTAGGGCGAGAAGCCTAGAAAAGGTGACGATCCACCCATCGTGCACGCCAGAAATTAGCAATTCCATCAAAGTTGGAACTTCCCCAGTAAAAAATGATTCAAGATGGTTATACCGACACTCAATCCAAGCTTGTTGGAATTATTAGGGTTCATGTCAACGTTTACACGGCCAACATCCATGATCAAACCTCTCGTCAACACTCGTTTGGGTTGGGTGTTGCTCTTAACAGCCTGTAGTTGGTGGAGTGGTTGGGTACCCAGTCTCTCTGGGGGAGGGACAATGCTCACTTGGGCCTCAACTGCAATGGCTCAGAATCGATCCAACTATAAAAAGTTATTGGGTAATTATGCAGAGGCTATTTTGCAAATGGAGCCGCTGAGATTGCAGTCTTACCAGCAGGTCCAGCAAATTATGGGAGGCACGCTACCTAAAAATGTTTGTAAGCAGTCTGATTTAGTTGTCCCGGTGAACAATATTTGCGATCGCTTCTTCAACGAGTCCGCCGAAATTATTCGTCGTCACGGTTTAACCTTAACTGACTTTAACGCCATCACTGAAGAAGTGCGGAGAAATAAAACCCTCAAAAATCAGCTCGATGAAGAACTGATCCGCCGCAAGCGTAACTAACGTTCTCGATCAGGGCTGCGGTCCCATGTTCGCTGATCCAGGCTTGTCTTCCAGACGGAAAGTGAAATAATAGCTACACAGGTTGGTTAAAGGTAAAGGGTTATCTCTCAGTTGGTCAAATTTTCTCGAACGTTTTGGGGGCGGTTGGTATCCTTCGTTGCGATCGCTCTAGTGGCTTGTTTTACCGTGGTTGCTTGCCAAGTCGGTAGTGGTGATCGGCCCACCACCAATGTGATTCGGGTCGGATCCAAAGATTTTACAGAGCAGTTTATTTTGGGTGAGCTCTATGCACAACTCTTGGAAGCCCAAGGTCTGCCCGTCGAACGAAAATTTAATTTAGGTGGGACACCCATTGCCCAGGCAGGCTTATTAAAAGGAGACATTGACCTCTATCCGGAATATACGGGGACAGCTTTACTGACCATTTTGAAGCAACCCGGTAACGGGGATCCTCAACAAGTGTTTGATACTGTCGCCTCAGCCTATGAGGAAGACTACAACTTGGTATGGCTCAATCCAGCCCCCATGAACAATACCCAAGCATTGGTGGTCACGGCTAAAACAGCAAAACAGTACCAATTGAAAACGATCTCTGACTTGGTCAACCAAGCGAGCAAATTGCGCATGATTGGTCCGCCGGAATTTGAAGCGAGGGAAGATGGATTGCCAGGGTTGAAATCGGCCTATGGAGACTTTAAGCTTAAAGCCTACATTGCAACTGATTCAGGCTTACGTTATCAGGCTTTGACCTCAGATCAGGCAGATGTTGTCGTTGGTTTTGGTACCGATGGAGAAATTAATGCCCTAAATTTGGTTGTGCTAGAAGATGATCAGGGCCTATTCCCCCCCTATCAAGTCGCACCCGTCGTTCGTCAACCTGTACTGGAGACCTATACTAATATCAAAAGCGCACTCAATGCTCTAGCACCCCAGCTGACCGATGACACGATGCGTCGCCTCAATTACGAGGTGAGTGGCAATCGCCAAGAACCTCGCACCGTCGCTCAGCAATTCTTACAGGAAACGGGGTTGCTTTCTTCCGCCTAGAGGTTTGGCACTGCTGCGGTTATGGATATTCCCCTTCACTCCACGACAACCGATCCGGACAAGGTTGTATCCTTCCCCCTTTCAGGCCCAACCCAACCGAGTCGTTCCCAGCTTGATAATATAAAAGCTCAGCTAGACCTGGTTCTTTTGGCGCTGGAAGCGCTAGTCGGTATTGGTTCTGAAGCCGTTTTGCAAGCTGCTGCTGATCTGAACCTGCAAGCCGTTGTTGGCGATAGAGTGGCTCTGTGGCGATTGCGGCAGTCTAATCCCTTGCGACGAGGAACAGGGGGACGGAAGAAATTAGATATTGAAGAAGCCCGGTCATTGGTGATGATCAGTTGCCACCTGGCGCAGCAACATCAAGCCACCATCCGAGAAGCGGTTGAGCGATTGGAAGACCTTGCCGAGACGCAGCGTCAGCCGCATCATGTGGCCCAGCTAGGCGATTATCTCGATAACTTCACCAATACCTACCAAGATCGAATGGCAGAAGATGCCCTATCAACCGATGCCCTATCGGATTTGGCCTTAAAGTTACTAATAGATTTGCTATTCTATAGCAACAGCCAAGGCCCACGGCGGTTATGGATGGCTTTGCTCGATCGCGCCAATCATCCAACAGAATAAGCAATTCCCCCAGTTACCAGTCGATGTCCATGGATGGATCCTGGGCGGTCACCCAGTCTTAGCGTATGCCTTCAATTTCCCGACAATATCACCCTCTCAGTTGCAGTCTAGAGATTACGGCTCAAACCTCACCGTTATCCCGGTGGGCCGGTCGACCTATTCTGAAATCTGTGAATTTTTTGCTGAGTTTTCGGGAGTTGCCTGGGCAAAATCAAGAGCCGTTGGAGATTCGAGGAAATCATCAACAACTGCAACTTCTCTCGGAGACGGTGACCCACTATGTGCAGGAACGGTTGGGACAATCCCTAACCACTGCTTCGGGCAATCCCGCTATTGAAATGACTGCTGCGGACACAACTCCTGCATCTAAAGCTGACACGACGCCCTCACAACTTTACCTTCGCCCTCGAAGTTTGGTCACCCATGACCTGGTACTGGGATCCTTATCAACGAATGCCGAGCATCAAACCGTTTCCCTAAAAGCAACTCAATTATTTGATTTAGTCTCAGCTTTAGATGATTGTACGGCTGAGTTAGAGGTGCTCCCCCTCTCCACGCCTAGCCAACGACCCGCAATACCCGTATGGGCAAGCAGTGCAGCAGTTATTGTATTGATGTTGGGGGTTTCAACTGCCACTCTCCAGCTGACCCGCCAGAACCCAGCAGACCAACGCGAACGAGTCACTTCTACAGACCCCAGTGATGTCGATACGCCTTCCCGCCCCTCAGCTAAGGGACTTGCTTCAGCTCCCAAGGGCAACACCACGCCCCACCCCTCCCTTTCACAACCCTCTAACACGCCTGGGCTTAGATCTACTCCTGCAGCTGAGTCCAAGCGACGTGATCCAGAAGCCCCAGCGAAACTCAAGCAACCCTCTCCACCGATTGTGGCGAGTGCCCCTCGACCAGAAACGATCCCCTCATCTATCCCTTCCAAACCGCAAATAGAAAACGAAACCCTCAACAACCGACCGGCTCCCCCACCTCAGAAAGACAAGGCATTGGCGGATCAACGCTTAGGGAATCAGCAGCCAAATGATCAGAGTGCAAATAAACGGTTACGGGAACCCGTCGCAGTTGCTCCCTCCACTGGTGCTGAGGTTTCACAGAAACGGACCTCTAGTCCTCGCCCAGCGGCAGCCCCACCTCCTCGACCTGCAGCAGAACCTGCCCCCAAACCGACTGCTGACAGCAGCATTACCGCATCCGAATTACAAGAAGCAGATCGCTTCAATGGTCGCAGCATCCCACAACGCTCGGTCGATCCGCTCGGCCAGCAAGCGCCCGAGAGCGTGGCTGAGTCCGCCTACGTTAGGCCTCAAACGGCTCATCTTCAAAATATTCGTCAATACCTGAGCCCACGCTGGCAGGCCCCCTTAGGGCTGACCCAGCCCTTAAAATATCAGCTCACCTTGAATCCCAATGGCTCCCTCCAGCAAGTCAAACCGTTAGATTCAGTGGCAGCTCAATACTTGGATCAAGTGCCGTTGCCTGCGGTCAACCAACCGTTTATTGCGCCTTTACAACCCTCTCAAACGACTCAAGTTCGGCTAATCTTAAAGCCTGATGGCGTTGTGCAACTAATGGAGGGTGCATCCGCCCCATAAAGATGGCTTTTTTATCTCCCTCAGAGCGTCAATATCCCGTTAGCGTAGCGCCCATGATGGATCGCACGGATCGGCATTTTCGCTATTTTATGCGACAAATCACTCAACAGACGTTGCTCTACACAGAGATGGTGACCAGTGCTGCTATTTTGAATGGTGATCGTCATCATCTCCTCGACTTTTCTGCGATTGAAAAACCCTTGGTGCTGCAGGTCGGTGGAGATAATCCCCAAGATTTAGCTGAATGTGCCCGAATCGCGACCGATTGGGGATATGACGAAATTAACCTGAACGTCGGTTGTCCCAGTAGCCGGGTTCAGGAGGGGCACTTTGGTGCCTGTTTGATGGCGAAACCTGAGCGGGTTGCTGCTTGCGTGGAAGCCATGAGGCAGGCAACCGATTTACCGGTATCCGTGAAGCATCGGATTGGGATTGATGAGTGCGATCTCTACGACGATATGGCCCACTTCGTCCAAACCGTTGCTGCTGCAGGCTGCCAAATTTTTAGTGTTCATGCCCGTAAGGCCTGGCTCCAAGGCTTAAGCCCTAAGGAAAATCGCGATATTCCACCTTTGCGCTACAAGGACGTTCATCGACTTAAGCAAGCCTTTCCCCATCTTTGGATTGAAATCAATGGCGGATTTACCCAGTTATTTCAGGTGCAAGAGCAATTACAGGCGGTAGATGCGGTGATGATTGGCCGGGCGGCTTACGATAATCCTTATCTCTTTGCCACTGTTGATCGTGAGTTTTATGGGCGAAAGACTCTGGTCCCCTCCAGGCTACAAGTTGCGAAAGCCATGATGGTCTATCTAGATAGATGGAAGTCCAAAGGGCTCTTAAAGCCTCATGCCATTACTCGCCATATGCTGCAATTGTTCTCGGGTCAACCGGGGAGCCGAGCCTGGAAACGAACTTTAACCGAGCAGGGCTGTCGGCCTGAGGCTGGGCCAGAAATCATTGCCAAGGCGTTGGAGGAAGTCCTGGCAACGGCAGCAACGGTCTCCTTACCCCCCTAAACTAAGCTGAGTTGCTGCGGATCGAGCAGAAACAAAGGTTCCAGTCCCCCATCATCCACAATCATGGAGCTGACACAGTGGATATTGCCCCGATCCAGATAGGAACTGGGGAGCGGCGCAAATTGGGATTTGCCAGCCCGTCGAATGGCAGGTTGGGAATCAATGGGGACACCCACCACGCCACCCTCAGGCGTGTGGACCAGCACTAGGCATCTTTGTAAGGCTTGGCCTTTCTGGGGCTCCTGGATAGGTGTGGCATGATCGAGTGAGAATTGGGCCTCTTCATTAAAAATTCGATGTCCCACATCGACGACGGTAATTTCTTGACCTTGGTGGAGGGTCAAGCTAATTCCCGTATGGTTGGGATCGCCATGCACTTTTCCCATAGGAATGACTTTTTGTACCACTGCAACAGGCAAGGCAAACCACTCACCCCGCAGCTTAAAAGCAATGAGTTGCTCCGTGGCTTCCGTATTGCGGTTAGCACCCCGTTGCGATCGCACCGATGAAAAAATAGCCATAGCGTTTAATCACTCACCATCATTTTGCTTGGGTAAACTGTTCCAGGGTTTGCAGCAGCTCTTTCTCTCTAAAAGGCTTGGAGAAATAGGCAGACGCACCGAGGGTCATCGCTAATTTACGATGCTTATCTCCACTCCGAGATGTCAGCATGGCCACCGGAATCGACTTAAGGTCAGGTTTTGCCTTGACATGGGCCAGGAACCCGTAGCCATCCATCCGTGGCATTTCGATATCACATATAACGGCTTGAATGGGTAGACCTGATTCTAATTTCTCTAAGGCATTTTGGCCATCCTTAGCCTGTTCAACTCGGTAACCTGCTTTCTCCAGGGTCAGGGCCAAGAATCGGCGCACATTCACAGAATCATCCACCACCATCACTAACGGTTGCTGATTCGTAGTCTCCAGAGGAGGCGGACTAGCACCCTGTAACGCGCCCGTCAACGCACTTGAACTTCCTGTGAAATCGTTATCGCGATCGTTGATCCAGTTCAGCAAACTCAGGGCATCGATCAGCGGAATCACTCGACCATCCCCTAAAATCGTACAGCCTGCAAATCCTTCAGGCATCGCAATATTCCCTTCAGCTTGGCGAATCGTAACTTCCTGTTCACTCCAATAGCGATCCACCTGGAGGGCAAATAGCTCATTGCCATCGGCCACCATTAATACCGTGGAGGCATTAATACTAGGTGTTTCCTCAGTATCGGGTAATTTAGCGATCCGAGGCAATTGCAGCCATTGGCTGAGGCGTACCAAAGGCACCATTTCCCCATCCCAATTGAGGACTTCAGCGCCTGCACTATCCAATACATCCTCAGACTGCAGCAACATCATTTCTTCGACGACATCTGTGGGGAAAGCCAACATCATATTGGCGACTTCGACCAAGAGAACCCGAATGACTGACAGGGTAAAGGGGACGGAAATAGTAAACGTGGTCCCTACCCCTTCTTCCGTATCTACCGCAATCGACCCGCGAATTTTCTGCAAATTCGTGCGCACGACATCCATACCTACCCCGCGACCTGAGAGGTCAGTCACCTCAGAGGCGGTACTAAATCCAGGCTCAAAAATTAAATCGAGTAAGTCGCTGGTGCTGGCATTTCGTAAGTCTTCGGCGTCCAATCCCATTTCTAGGGCTCGGTTTTTGATCTTATCGAGGTTGATGCCACCCCCATCGTCCTTAATCGTAATTTGAGTTTGGTTGCCTCGATACGTCGCCCGAATTTCAATTAAGCCCTTGGGTGATTTACCAGCGGCGATTCTCGCGTCTGGTTTTTCAATCCCGTGATCAAAGGAATTACGGATCAAATGAATGAGTGGATCGTTCAATGCTTCCAAGATTGATCGGTCGACCAATGTCGAACCCCCCACAATTTTGAGTTCAACCTGTTTGCCAAACCGCAAACTCAAATCTCGCAGCACGCGTGGGAATCGACTGAGCAACTCAGACACAGGACGCATTCTTACCTGCGTCATATTCGTTTGGATCAACTTTGAGGTTCGGGTTAAACCTCGCGTGGTTTGTTCAGCTTCTCCCAAGCTGGTATTGATATCTCCAGTGACCTCTTGGATCTGAACTGCAGCTTCCATCAATTCCTGCGACAGCAGGTGCATCTCGCTGTAGCGATCCATTTCCAGTAAGTCAAAATCACTATCAAGATGGGGACTGCTATAGTTGCTGGGTGGGGGAGATCCATGGGTCGGACCGCCGACTCCTGCGGGAACAGCCATCAATGGGGTCGCTTGGGTTGAGACCTCCTGCACCGAAATTTTGTCGTAGGCGGCTCGCAATTGGGCATTGGATTTATCAAGGGTGCGAACCCGGGTTCGCAACAGCTCAGTCAGGTCCCGCAATTGCTTTATCTGCATTTGCAAACCATTTCGTTCAATAATCAGCTCCCCAAATAACTCATTGAGCTGATTGAGCTTACTAACGGGAACCCGAATGGTGGTATCCGCTGACTCAGGTGCAGCCGCATCACTCGCTGCTTGGGGTTTGGCTGTAGCTCTTGTGGAGGCTCGCTTGCGGGCGGGGCGGTGCTTGGCAGCAGCAGCTACAGCAGGCTGTGGTGTATCCACAGGGGGACTGATAGGTGGGTCAGTTGCAGTTGAGTCTAGGGAAGAAATGAGATCGGCAGCGTCCGCCGCAAACGATTCAGACCACTCTAAATTCTCGACTAATTCATCATGGGTTGCAGGGCTGGCAACCGTTTCTGGCGGCTGAGCAATTTCTGCAGGAGCTAATGCTTCAATCTCTTCCGCAACACCTGCTAAATCCACGTCCGCAAAAACATCTAAATCTGCGGCAGAGGCTAAGGTGGGTTCTACCGCGTCAGGAATTTCGGGCGTCGGTGGATCAAAAGCCACCGCCTCCAGATCCTGAGGCTCAACGGCTAAATCAACACCTGCCAATAAATCTGCGTCTTCCGAATCTGCCACTCCCAAGTCCAGCGGTTCAAGAGAGAGTTCAACCCCTGCAAACGGGTCCGCTTCCTCGATGACCTGATCAGGCATTGCGGTAACCGCCTGGTCCATAGCCGGGGCAATATCGAGGCCGCTGACATCCAAGGCATTCGGGATGGCATCTTTTTGCCCGACAAGAACCATGGCTTGCGATCGCCGCAGTTCTTGCAATCCCACTTCAGCAATTTTCATTTGCTGATCTGGATCATCCGTTGCCTTTAGATATTGCATCGTCGACTGGCATAACCCATGAAAGGCTGCCATATCCAGCATTTCGCCCAAACCACCCAACTCTTCTAGGGTGGTATCAAATTCTGCAACGACGACGGCTGCCTCCTGACTGGCAAGCTGCTCTTCCAAACGCAGCAAGCACTCTTCTACCTCAGACTCAAACAGGACGACGCTCATGTCTTCACCCACCTCAGTAGAGAGCAGTGAAGCCTCATCCTCAGGCTGGGGGTCACCCAGTAAATCATGGAGCTGTTCTAGGACTGGGTTGGCCTGGGTTTCTAGCCAGTGCTCATCAACCTCCTCTCCCTGCTGATTAAGGGTTGCCACCTGACGCATAAAATCCATGCCCGTTAGCAACAGGCTTTCGGTTTCGCCATCCACCTCAACCTTGCCGATTTTAAGAACTTTGAAAAAATCCTCAAGTCGGTGCGCCAGATGACTCAAATGATGAAAGCCCATTAAAGCGGCTCCCCCCTTAACAGAGTGGGCCGCTCTCAAAACGCCATCTATTTGCTGTCGATCAACACCACTGGTGCCTATCCCCAGAAGGCCCGATTCAATTTGATTGCAGTGTTCAAAGGCTTCTTCCAGAAACTGTAGGCGAACTTCCTGTTCACTGTCGTGGGACATGGTTTATCTCTCAGTACCAATTATTAACTCGGCAATCAGCCTGAATCCGATATCAAGACTGAGTAAATATTCTGCTGCTTGCTGTCTCATGGCTGGTGGAAAGGGGTTGAAGATAGCTAACCTTCCTTCCCACCAGCGTTTCAGACTGTTTACTAGACTTCGCTACCAATTTTGAAGGTACTCACGGAAGCTTGAAGCTGCTTGGCGATTTCCACCGTCTCTTGCAGGGATCCAGCCACTTCGCGGGAAGAAGCGGAGGTATTTTCTGACACCTTAGCCACATTCTGGACGAGCTTAGACAACATCTGAGCTTTAGCCGTTTGCGATGCCGTAGACCCGGAAATGGTTTGCACCAAGTCCGCAATCTGTTGGGACACAGACACAATTTGTCCCAGGCTTTGCTTGGTATCTTGAACCATGCGCGTTCCTTCAACCACCTGGGTGGTACCCACTTCCATGGCGTTGACCACCTCAGCCGTTTCTAGCTGAATGGTTTCAACAATTTGCTCAATCTCTTTGGTTGCTGTAGCAGACTGGGATGCCAGGGCACCCACTTCTTCTGCAACCACCGCGAAACCACGACCTTCTTCTCCAGCCCGAGCCGCCTCAATACTGGCGTTAATGGCCAAGAGGTTGGTCTGTAATGCAATTTGGTTAATCAAAGACACTGCTTTGGAAATCTGCTGTGAAGATTCACCCAGCCGTTTCACTTTCTTAGCTGTTTCGGCAACGGTTTCTCGGAGCTGGTCAATACTGGCCACCGTTTGATCCATGGTCGATCCACCCGTTACCGCCGTTTCTGAGGCGGTTTTGGCGATCTCAGCCGCTTGTTGCGCACTCACAGCAACTTCTTGGGCCGCTTGAGTCAAGTCTTCCACAAACTGGAGGGATTTCTCCACTTGTTCAGCCTGCACATTGGCTTCATCTGCCAAGGCCACAATGGAAGAACTGTTGGTCGACACGGAGTCGTTCACCTGAGTTGCAGCGACTTGCACTCGGGCCACAATATCCCGCAAGTTCTCAATAATTGAGTTAAAGAAGTCACCCACAATGCCGATTTCACTGGCGTCCACGTTGGCTCGAACGGTTAAATCCCCATCCGATGCTGCTTCAACGTCGGTCAACAACTTGAGCAAATCTGCTTGCAATTGCTCATTTTGCTTTCGCTGTTGTTCGGCAGTATCAGTCTGACGCTCTAGTTCTTGCTGAGCAGCATAGTCTTGCTCCAAAATCAGCGTCTGAATCTGCTCTGCCATTTGGTTAATATTGCCACCCAGTTGCGCTAGCTCATCCTCACCAGCTACCTGCACCCGGGCATCCAAGTCCCCTTGACCAATTAAGTTAACGGCTTCCGCAGATTCAATAATCGGGCGAGTGGCGCGCTCAGCAACCACAACAGCCAGTGCACTAATCAACACAGCAGCAAGGAGCGAACCTGCAACAAGGGTTAATCCCAACTGGTTCACTGCGTTAAAAGCAATGTTTTTGTCTGTTTCAACAATCGTATGCCAGCCTAGCTCTGGTAAATTTTTCAAGAAGGGATCGTCGGAGTTATTGAGGGCCTCAAAAGCTACCGTTGTATTTAGCTTATCGCCAGTCACTATGGCTTCAGGCTTCGAAGAATCTTTAAGCGCCTTGTACCAAGAGAACCGATTGTCTGCAGATAACAGTGTACCGGTTTTGTTTGCTTCCTGAATGGCCTTTTGAGCAGCATTGGACCCCGCGAATAACTTACCCTCTTTATCAACGAGGTAGCCGTTTTCGTAGCTCTCAATTCCCTTGAGCAAATCTTCCAGGAAGGTGACGGGCATTCTGGCACGGACCACGCCAATGGGTTTGCCTGTCGCTTTGTTCCGAACCACATTGGCGGTATAAACCGAGACAATGCCTGAAGATTTGGACAGCAGGGGCTGGGAAATATAGGGTTTGCCAGTTTTAACAGCTGCTTGGAAGTAGCTTCGATCACCGTGATTCCCTAGGTCTTTCCCAGAGGATTGGGCCAAGACATTACCTTTTAAATCGAAAAAGGCAATGCTGTTATAGATCGTGTAGGCTTTCACAAATTGGTCTAATGCTGCTTGTTTCGCCTGTTTGGTGGTGGACCCTCGCAAGCCAGGATCGGTGAAGATGTCTAAGCTAGACATAATTTGAATGTCACCGTATCTTTCCCGCATGTAAGAGGCAACCTTCGCTGAGATTTGGGTGGTGGTCGCTTCCTTGTTGGCAATAATCTTTTGCGACACCGATTGGTTGGCGAAGAAATAGGCTGCTGTGCCAATAGCAGCAACGGGTACTACCCCGATCATGATCGCTAGCGTGGTGGCCTTGGCTTTAAGGCTCAAGCGTTGAAAGAGGGGTTTAACTGTGGCGGCTTCTGGAACAGGCTCAGCACTGGGTGCAGGACTCGCTGAGATTGCCGTCACCGCCTTAGATGATTCAGCTCCATCTTGAGGGTAGGACTCGTTTAAACCCGTGGAAATCAGCTCAGGATCGAGGGGAATGAGCTGATTCGGTTCACCAATGCTATTGTTAATAGCTGTTTCATCTGCATGATCTTGCATATGCATGGGGAATTGTGCCTCTCTGAATACGAATAATTTTGTGTAGAAGACCCACGTTCTGAAGAACTTTTAAGGAAGTGAATGTCTGAGTGGTTGCTCCAGGGGGAGATTCACTGTCAATTTGTCTTCGCAGGTTTAGACATGATGGTATACCTATGTTTCAAACACACCTCCCCATGACAGTTACTGACGCTGCAATACAGAAGCATTAACAATTGCGTTAGGATCTAAAACCAAAAGAATTTCTCGCTCCTCGGGTAGACATCCTCGCAAATAGGGCGCAATACTGGGCGCAACGGTACCGATCGGAGATTGGACTATTTCTGAGGGGAAACGGGTTACCCCTTGTACCGTTGGCACGGCCAAACCCAAAGGCACTTGGCCCACCTGGAGAATGGCAATGTTATATTCCCGGGTATTGGCCATAAATCCTGCGTAACCCAGCATAATCGATAGATCAACGACCCAAAACACCCGACTTCGCTGGTTTAATAAGCCCAGAACACAGGTCGGCATATTGGGAATGGGGGTTACTTGCTCCACAGGCACTACAATGACCTCTCGGGCTGCCTCCATCGGCAGGGCAACGGGGATGCGATCGCTCAGCCGCAACTTAAGATAAGGATCACCCAACCCTTCCTGTAAGGATGAGGATTGAAGGTCTAGGACGGGCAGTGTCATGGCTTAGCCTACAGATTGAACAGCCTGAAGCAAATCTTCGCGAGTGAAGGGCTTAGTGACATAAGCATCTGCGCCCTGCTTCTTTCCCCAAAGCTTATCCAAATCCTGGTTCTTGGAGGTGCAAATGACGACTGGGACTTGCTGGGTCGCTTCATTCTTTTTCAAACTGCGACACAGTTCAAAGCCGCTCATCCCTGGCATGACTACATCCGTCACAACAATGTCAGGTTTTTGGGATTCCGCTTTCTCTAACGCATCCTTCGCGTCCGTTGTACTGATGACGGCATAGCCTCCGTCACGCAAATAGCGACAAATTAGCTCTAGTTCAGCAGGACCATCATCAACGACTAAAACGGTTCTCATTGGTTGTTGCTCCTAAAACGAATAAAAGTAAGCTCAAAAATTAAGGCCGTACCCGATATGTTCAGAGTGCCCTGTTCTGGTATGAAATCCATCTGCAAAGCACCCATCAAGTCAGATGGCGGAATACCATTTTTTGCAGATCAGCCTGCGTAAACGGTTTTGTCAGATAGTCGGTTGCACCCGCCACCTTGGCCTTAGCTCGGTCAATTAAGCCCGTGTTGCCAGTAACCATCACCACTGGAATTTGCTTGAACTGGGAATTTTTACGAATTAACCGACAAAGCTCATAACCATCCACCCAAGGCATGCCAACATCTAACAAGATGAGATCAGGCTTGGCCCGCATAATTTGTATTAATGCTTTGACCGGATCATTAATCATGACCACAGAAACGTTTTGATCTTGAAGATATCGATTAATCGTATTCAGAATAGCTGGGCTATCATCCACACAAGCAATTGTGTATTGTTTTTGGCCAATATTGCTAGTCTCAATGGTGCCTAGGGCAGCATCACCACTGGAATTGCCTTGCTTTGGAGCCGGACGATTCGTAACCTTTGTGGCAAAGCGGGGTAATTGATTAAATGGTGGCTGGGGATCCTGGAGCAGAATGACCTTATCTACAATAAGAGAGTTTAGGTTTTGGGCAAGCTGCAATTCATCTAGATTGAGCAGTACCCCTAAGTGCCGAAAGCTAAACCCTCGAAGAATTTTTTGCAGTTGCTGCACTTTGCTAGGGGATAATTTAGCAGCACCCGGGCTTTTCTCTGAAAAATATAGACGTTGGTGGGGGGACCATATTTCTCCACCCAATGATTGCCATGCGCTGAGTCGTCGTTGGCATTTTTGCAATAGAGGTGGAATCGATTGCTTAGAATAAACAGGGAGATGGGCTGATTTAGGGAGAAACTTAAAGGTGCCTTCCGCTAATAAAAGATAAGACTCTAGAATTTCAACAATAATTCCTTCCACCAAGGTAGCTGCTTCATTTGGCTTTAACTGGTTAGTCCTAACCAGCCAAGAAATAGCCTGATAGTCAGGGCAAATTTGGTCGGTTGAGTCATTGTTAAAATTGATCCTGACCTGAGTTCTCACCTCACTATTGAGAGCGGGAACCTGGCGGCTGAGCCGCCGCAAATGGTTATCTAGTAGATCCAGTGGGTCAGCAGAGTAAGTTGCATAGACTAGCTGACTTTCCTCAAGATAAAATTGCCAATTAATCGCACCATTGGAGACGATTAAGCAACCCTCTTTTTTGGCATTAGCGTGCTGAATAAGCAAGTCCGCTACGTTCAACTTATTTGAGATTTTGCCACTCATAGTTGCTGCCATTGGTATTGTTCTTCCTTTTCAACACACAACGTTATGGATCTATCCTGTATCAATCACACAGACTGAAACGGTTACTTCTCTGTTTGACCAACTCGGCATGAGCAATGCTAAAGAAAGTTTAGAAATATCTTTTGCATAAATGACATTACGACACATTTAGTAATATTTGGTTATTTCTGTTCATGTTTATGGAAGTAGATTCCTATCATGATTCAGAATTTCACCCATGAAGTCAGCACGATCAATTCTGTATGGACTTCAATGCTTGCCTGTGTCACATTCGATGCATTAGCTTCTAGCTTTCTGATTAGTTGTCAACTAAGTTCGTGATCTGAACTTGTGCTAACCGAATTTGGTCGTTGCGATAGTAAATACAGCAAAGACCTTACTATCTATAATTCCCAGTGGTGGTCTTGACAGATCATCGTGACGCTAACCAAGTTATTTATTTTTTCTGAAAGCATATTCAAGACGAATCGGCTCATAGCAAAAAGCTATGAGCCGATTTGACAAATGATTATGACTTATTCCTAGTAATTCTCAGCTGTACTCTAAGAACTTTACTATGGGTTTTATAGGCTGTTGAGCTACTTATCGACCTACACCATATCTAAAAGCGTATAGCCGCGGGGCTAGCTTAACCTTCTAAGTCAAGATCTGCCATTGAATCTGCTAATTCTTCTAGAGCCATACGGGCAATTTGCATCTCTGCCTCAACTTCCTCTTGTGGTAGAAGGGGGGTTGTAACACGAGTAGGTTGCTGAGCGACCACCTTAAGGGATTGGTGCACAGCAGCCCGTAACCGCTGTCCAAATTGTTGCAACCCTCGCTGTTTTTGCCTGTAGACGCCTTCTTGGCTGGATGCATACAGGGGAGGTAACCGATTGAGAGCGTAGGATACCACATCAATCCGGTTTAGAGCTTTGGCTGTTTCAGGCTTAAAGTTGCGAGTCTGCCTGTCAATTTCTTCCTCGACAAGCTCTTCCATCACATTCTTATAGACCTGAGTTTTATAAAATGCTTTTAACATGTGTTTAGCTAGTGTCCCTGCCTCATACACCTAGTGTTCCCCATATTTTTTAAAATTTAGTATGGGATAGCTTCCGAATATTCTCGGTAAATTATGACTTCGCTCAGATGCACATGCTTCTATATTGATCGGTCATTAATTAAGTGTTATACGTATTTTCCCCCAAAAATATAAATTTAATCTAAGAAAGTTCATGCTCTATGGATTTTGTCCGCCAGCGAAAATGATGTCAGAATAAAGACCTCCTTCATCTGCTTACCATAGTTATGAGTGACATTCATTTTCTTACGGGAGCTGGCATCCCATTGACTGGCAACGATATTGATACGGATCGGATTATTCCTGCCCGGTTCTTGCGATGTGTGACTTTTGACAGTCTAGGACAACAGGTTTTTGCGGATGATCGTCAGCAAACGGGTGGACAGCATCCTTTTGATTTACCGCAATTTCAAGGGGCAACTGTCTTAGTTGTGAATGGTAATTTCGGTTGCGGGTCATCGAGGGAACATGCCCCCCAAGCGCTTTCAAAATGGGGGATTAAAGCGGTTGTGGGAGAAAGTTTTGCCGAGATTTTCTTTGGCAATTGTTTGGCGATTGGTATTCCCTGCGTGACGGCATCCGCTGAAGTTGTGCAGCAACTGCAATCCCAGTTAAATCAGCATCCTGAAACAACGGTACAAATTGATCTGAATCAAATGACCTTGACTTGGGCTGAGGAGTCCCATGCCATCCAGATGGGGGAAGGCCCTCGACAAATGCTGGTGTCTGGCACCTGGGATGCTTGTGGACAACTGTTGGCCCAGGTAGAACAGATCCAAATAACAACCGAGCGCTTGCCTTATTTGGCTTGGAATTGAGGCTGCGATCGCAGCATCGCCTCTAGCTTTTGCCAGTCCTGGGTGTGGATCATCCAGGGCGTTAGCTTCACTTTTTTGAGCGCATCTCCTTGCTGCACATACAATTGCCGCCCTTGAAGTTGCAGATCGCTAAAGGAGCTGAGCGCATAGGACTTGACCTCCATCCCCAATACGTTGTGTAACGCCACATGGTCCAGATGGATGGAAGCCATCGGTTTTGTGAAGTAGCCATACCCAATAAAAGCAATCAGGCACCCCAAGATAAGGGTGAAGTGAAACTCGCCCAAGAGCAAGAGCCAAATCCCCAAGCCTATATTGAGCCCACCCAACAACATAAAGACAACTGCAACCTCTCTTTTATAGCGGAGAAAGCAGGGAAGTTGAGGATGGGAATGATCGGTACTCATAGCTGGATTCTACTAAAAGAGGTCATGTCTATGATTACCATACAGAGATTTGCACTTGGTGGCTTCCTCAGATGTGCGTGAACACGGTTCAATATAAATGGGCGGCTGGGCGAGGCTGGAGACAAGCTTTGCAAATCGCTTCAATATGCCGATGGTCGGTGCCACAACATCCGCCGAGAACATTGAGGTTGGGTAAAGCATCACTTAAATTTAAATATTGCTGACCCAGCTCTTGGGGATTGCCATCATCCAGCTCTACTGCCTCATCTAGCTCCGCATGGCTTTTCGTGGAGGCATTGGCTCGCAGCCCATGAATGCGCGTGAGCCAGGGCTCATTAGCCGAAAGCACCTGGTCAAAATGAGACGGATGAGCGCAGTTGATCATGTAGTAGATGGGACCGTTGTTGGTGGCTGCATCGACCTGTGCGATCGCATCTTTCAATGCCTGTCCCGTCGGCAATTGACCGTCCGTTTCCACTGTGAAGGAAATAACCGCAGGCATCCCCACCCGTTGAGCCGCCCGAGTAATACCAATGGCTTCTTCCACGTAGGTCATGGTGACGGCACTGACCATATCCGCTTCCGCCTCCCGAAAGGCTTCAATTTGAGGGAGATGATAGGCTTGGGCCTCTGCCGGTGCCATGGCCGTATCAACTTGGTACCCGTCTCCCCGAGGGCCAACACAGCCGCTAATCACCATGCGACTACTTTCGGTTTCATATTGTTGGCGAATGGTATGCAAAAGTGCGATCGCCTTTCGATTTACAGCAGCCAACGCAGCTGCATCATACCCAAGCTTGGTCCCCCAATCTGGATTGGCTCGCCAGGTTGCGCTTTCTAAAATCAGGCCCACCCCGTAGGTTTGAGCCAACCGGGCATACCGTTGGAAGTACTCATAGAGGGCTTGGTACCCTGGGTTATCCTGCAATAAATCGAAGGCGGCAAAGTAGGGTAAATCGATGCCTTGATGAAAGATTAGGGTGGTTTCTAGCCCCCCATCCGTTAAAAAGACATCGCTCGATAATTGGGGTAAATTTTGTTGATATTGAGGCATGGGCTGTGCTCCCCTGTCAGATGCATCTATCTTTCAGCGTTGTTGATTTCAAACGTCTGAACAATGATCGCTATCACCCCAGTTTTTTACTCCAATCACAGCCCCTACCATTTGTCTTGCTGTTGCTGCCGTATGGATTTAGTAATCTTTTTCCAACGGGCTTTGGTGTTGATCTGTGCTTTTTGATTTTGTTTACGGTGCAGGTAGGCTTCTTCCCTGCAGAGTTTTTGGTAACTTTGCAAGCGCTGAACCTCGAGCTGACCACTGGCTAAAGCCGCCTGCACGGCGCAGCCTGGTTCTTGCTGATGTTGACAATCTCGAAACCGACAGTGCTTTGCTAGCGCTTCAATCTCATTAAATACTGTGGAAACCCCCGTTTGCGTCGTCCACAGTTGGAGTTCTCTCAAGCCCGGAGTATCAATTAATACGGCCCCGGAGGGTAAACAGATCAGCTGACGGCTGGTGGTGGTATGGCGTCCACGACTATCATCTGCCCGCACTGCTTGTACCGCCTGGATTTGTTCCCCCATGAGTTGATTGGTTAACGTGGATTTCCCCACCCCAGATGAACCCACCAGGGCAACGGTTTGTCCCGGTTGCAACCAGGGACTTAATTCATCCAGACCTTGATCATGCAAAGCACTGATTTGAACCATGGGAATGCCCACGGCAATGGTTTCTAGGTCGAGGAGGCACTGTTCAATCTGCTCGCCAATATCGACCTTATTTAAGACAATGATCGGTCGAGCACCGCTCTCCCAAATCATCACCAGGTAGCGCTCAATCCGCCGCACATTAAAGTCATGGTCTAATCCGCAGACCAGAAAAACGCTATCCAGATTGGCTGCAATCAGTTGAACCTCCGTCGTCGCTCCAGCCACCTTACGGGAAAATAAGGTACGCCGAGGTAACAGGTGTTGAATCGTGGCAGTTTGGCCTGTCGCAGCAATAACCACCCAGTCCCCGACACAGGGTAGATCTTCTGTGCTCTGGACTTGATAGCGAAACTTACCGCTGATTTCAGCCGCAAATTCTCCTGCTTCGGTATAAAGGGTGTAAAGCTGCTTATGTTGACGGGCGACTCGGCCCACCTGGAATTGTTGGGCTGCAAATGGAGCAAAGCTGAGAGCAAGATCATCGCTCCAGCCCAGTAAATCTAAATTCATGGGAATGCCTTAAGTGTCTATAGGGGTAAGCCAGACACCTAGAGGCGTAAAATCTTATCCACCACCATATTTCGGGTGGACGATGGAAGGTAACAAATGCCTCTAAGGGTCAAGCCAGATCAGTTGTAGAGATAAAATCAATGACCGACATAGGTGCACCTCCGTTGATGAAGTGAGGGATATTTCTACAGTAATCGTTTTGAATCAAAATGGCCATGGATTGCAGGCTTTCGTATGGATGTGCGATGGTCGGAGGCCGCTCTTTGAGCATCGCATCGTTTCAATTCAGTCTGCAAACCGTTCAACAGATAACTGGAACCCAGGCAAAACGCCTTCTCCAGAAAGGGTTGTGGGCAAGGATTTAACTTCAGCAGAGTGACCTTGGCGATAAATTTCCACCTGTTGTTCATGAGGATTAAAGAGCCATCCTAACTGGACCCCGCAGGTGAGATATTTGAAGTGGTCCCCATTGGTTGGACAATTTTGAGGGGTCGCTAAGCTCTGACCAAAAGACCTGTGTTTAACTTGTTCCACGAGTATCACATAGGCGAGTCACACTGATAATAAATTTCATCAGGTGTCTTATAGCCTAAGGATTGATGTGGTCTTTGTCGGTTATACCAATGAAACCAGCTTTTCACCTCCTGAGATAAATGTTGCCCATCCTCAAACGCTTTGAGATAGATGAGTTCCCATTTCACGGACCGCCATAATCGCTCAATGAAAATGTTGTCATGACAACGGCCTCGACCATCCATACTAATGCTCACCTTGGCTTGTTTGAGACAGTCCGTAAAGACATGAGCCGTAAACTGTGCCCCTTGATCTGAGTTGAAAATCTCAGGGATAGGATATTTGTTCAAGGCTTCTTCCAGAGCCGCTAGACAGAAATACACATCCATTGTGTTCGACACTCGCCAACTGAGTACTTTTCGACTAAACCAATCCATAATTGCGACAAGATAGAAATGCCCTCGGAATATGGGTAGATAGGTAATATCAGTACTCCAAACCTGATTGACTGAGACAATATCAACCCCTCTGAGTAAATAAGGATAAATCTGATGCTCGGGATGCGATTCACTGAGTTTCGGTTTGGGATAAATCGCTTGCAGCCCTAACTGACGCATTAATCGTTGAACCCGCTTACGATTGACGGTGTAGCCTTGGGTTTGCAAATAAGCTTTCATCCGACGGCTGCCGTAGAACGGAGTTCTCAGATATTGTTGGTCAATCAGTTTCAGTAAAGTCATTTCCTCGTCTGATGGATCAATCGGCTGGTAGTAAAGGCTTGAACGACTCACTCCCAGCAACTGACACTGACGAACCACACTCAAAGCATGATGCTGGGCATCTACCAGGGACTTTCGGGTATCAGACCCAGCCGTGCGGAGTGCTTGGCTAAAAAATCCCGCTCCACCTTCAGTTGACCAATTTGACGATATAGTTCATTGATTTGAGCTTCGGTATCCGATTGAGCCTTGCTAGCACGCTTCCCCTTGTCAAACAGTTCACTGGCGTTTTCTAGAAGCTGACGCTTCCATGTATTAATCATCGTCGGGTGTATCTCATACTGGCTCGATATTTCAGGTGTTGTTTTCTGACCCTGAATGGCTTCAATCGCGATCTTTGCTTTGAACTGTGGGCTGTATTGTTTTCGTTTCTTACTCATGAATCACTCCTATCATTTTTTGAAGGATTCAGAGCTTAGATACCTGTCCGAATTTTGGGGTCCACTATAATTCCTCCATCTTTTTCCCTTAAGGGAGCTATCGCATCAGAACGAGATCTCAATTCAAAGACAAAATCTGGGGCGATTGGGGGAAACTTTTGCTGTTGCTCAAGGGTGAGGGCAGTCCACCGGTCTTGTTGAACCCAGGCTGCATCTGGCGAACGGTCTCCGCCACCAGGAAGCTTAAAAATGGTAGAAGAGCTAAACACTTTGCCAAGCTGGGTTTGACGATTCCAAATGCCTAGATCAATTCCGAACTCTAGTTCACGATTACCGCTTTCGCCGCCGACGGGGGGCATGAGTAAAAGTCTCCCTGCTTTCGTCCGTTCTACTCTCAGGTCACGATTCGCGATACAAAACTGATAAAACTGCTCATCACTGAGGTGAACCGTTTCAACATTGAGAATAAGGGTCTCAGATAACATCTATAAATCACTTCCGTTGATGGAAAGAGATAAGGAACTGACTCTTTTTCTATTCTAGAAGTTGTGATATTGTCTCTGTCTTTTGTTAGTTCTGATTGTCTCCGGAAGATAGCACGTTATTCTAAATGAGAAATCTATTGCCCTAGACAAAAATTATGGTTGCCTCTTCCAAGCAGGTCCATCTCTCCCCAGAAGAATATCTCTCTTACGAAGAAGCAAGCCCGATCAAGCATGAATATCGGGATGGGGAAGTCTATGCAATGGCAGGTGCTTCAGATGCCCATGTCACCATTGCAGGTAATCTCTTTGCCGTCTTACGCAATCACATACGTGGTTCTGGATGCCGAGTCTATATCTCAGATATGAAAGCGCGCATCAACGCGAACAATCGTTTTTTCTATCCTGATGTCATGGTGACTTGTGACAACCGAGATCAGGAAACTGCGACCTACAAGCAATTTCCTAGCCTGATTGTAGAAGTTCTCTCAGCCTCAACAGAAGCCTATGACCGGGGAGATAAGTTCGCTGATTATCAGACCCTAGAGAGTTTGCAGGAATATGTACTAATCAACCCTAGACGACAGCGAATCGAATGCTTTCGACGGAGTGAAGGTAGATGGGTTTTGGAGACTTACACTGCTACCAGTGAAACCTTCATGCTGAGCAGCGTTAACTACGAAGGCGAAATGGCGGCGATCTACGAAGATGTCATCTTTGATCCGCCCATGGTTGAACCACCGGATCGCTAAGCTAGTAGGTTCCGCCTAAAATCCTTCTCAACGATGAGGGCCAGAGCTTTGGGGATGACAAGGGTTTCACAATGTGTTCTGAATCAGTGATAGCGCCCTCATGCCTCTCTGGTAATTGAGTCGTTTATGGGGTTTCAGTTG
>NZ_JANQOP010000264.1 GCF_028285745.1 Acaryochloris sp. IP29b_bin.137
TGGACTGTATTGTTTTCGTTTCTTACTCATGAATCACTCCTATCATTTTTTGAAGGATTCAGAGCTTAGATACCTGTCCGAATTTTAGGGTCCATTATATGAAGCCAATTTATTTGAAGTGAGTTTTGACGGAGCTAATTTAGCAAAAGTCGATATGACTGGTGCTTACAAACTTGACGTCATATATTTGGAGCAGGCTATTTTAAATCGAACTATCTTCCCTGATGGTAGTAGTTGGGAAAGACTACCTGATAGAAGTCTCTGGGCCAGATTTTACCTGGAAACTCCTGAGGACAATCAATAATCTAAAAAAAAGAGCCTGATCGCACCATTGTTGCAGGCTGTCTAGGGACCATGCTTTTAATTATGAGATACCTACAGCCTCAAAACAGTGTTGCCCCATCAATTTCCACAGGCAAATGCGTATGCGCCCCTTCCCCACAAGTGCGAGGAGTGGGGAAAACCTTGCCAGGATTGGCTAACTCCTTAGGGTTAAACACATGACGCACCCACTGCATCGTCTCCAAGTCAGCTTCCGAAAACATCTCTGGCATATAGCAGCGCTTATCCGCCCCAATGCCATGTTCACCAGAGATACTGCCCCCGACGCGCACACAGAGCTTTAGAATTTCGCCTCCCAGCTCTTCCACCTTTTCTAATGAACCGGGAACAGACTCATCGTAGAGAATCAGCGGATGTAAATTGCCATCCCCAGCATGGAAAACATTGGCAATCCGGTAGCCAAACTTTTCACTAAGAGCATTAATTTCGCCTAAGACATAAGCCAGTTCTGTTCTGGGAATGACCCCATCTTGAACGAAATAGTTGGGACTGAGCTTTCCCGCAGCCGCAAAAGCCGCTTTTCGACCCTGCCAAAGTTTAAGTCGTTCTTCTAGTTCGGTGGCGACGGTGATATTTCGAGCGCCGTTTTGGCGGCAAATGTCTTTAACCCGTTCACTGCTGGCATTGACTTCCACTTGTAGACCATCCAGCTCAATCAGCAGGATAGAACCTGCATCACGGGGATAGCAATTGCTAGCAACTACGTCTTCCACCGCATTGATGCTGAAATTATCCATAATTTCCATGCCAGCGGGGATAATTCCTGCTCCGATAATGTCGGCAACAGTTTTTCCGGCGGCATCGATGGTGGTGAAGTCAGCGAGTAGTACTGCAATGGCATCAGCACTACGGAGAATTCTGAGGGTGATTTCTGTGGCGATACCTAGCGTTCCTTCCGACCCTACAAACACCCCAGTCAGGTCATAGCCAGGCATATCAGCAACCTTGCCGCCTAAATCAACCACATCACCATTGGTGAGGACCATTTTCATCCCCAAGACATGGTTGGTGGTCACCCCATATTTCAGACAGTGAACGCCGCCGGAGTTTTCAGCAATATTGCCACCGATGGAGCAAATAATCTGACTAGATGGATCAGGGGCATAGTAGAAGCCATCTGGAGCGACTGCCTGGGTCACCCAAGCATTAATCACTCCCGGTTGGACCACCACACATTGATTCTCAATATCAATTTCGAGAATTTTATTCATGCGGGAGGTGACAATTAAAACGCAACCTTCCGTTGGCATTGCCCCGCCAGACAGACCCGTTCCAGAGCCTCTGGCTACAAAGGGGACTTGGTTGCGATCGCAAATCTCCACTACTGCCGCCACCTCTTCCGTTGTTTGTGGCAAAACAACCAGGCTAGGTCTTTGTCGATAACTCGCCAAGCCATCGCACTCGTAAACAGATAGCTCTTCTGGGGTTATCATTACCCCGTCTTGGCCGACAACGGTTTGCATTTGTCGGATGATGGGTTGCCAATTGCGTTGAGTATCTGTGGCAATCATGGGGATGTTGTCTGCAGTATGGGGCAGGCCGCAATGACCTATGCTTAGCTTAGACTAGAATTACGCCCCCTTAGGCTAGGGAAGCTCAATCTAGTAGTCAACGACCCCTATCGTTTGTGGTTCTGCAGCACAAATTGCCGTAAGTTTGGATAGTCAGAGGGTGAAGAATTCAGGCAGATCGTTGTTCTTGGAAGCCTGCTACTTCAATTTCCGTCAAGCTGTAGAGAAAAATGCCACTACCCACTTTCACGACATCTCCAGAGAGAATATCGATGCTACCGGATAAAAAATCGATAATGCGCTGAGCTAGCTTAAAGGGCAGTTCAGAAACATTACACATCACCAGACAACCAGTTTTAAGGTGATCGACTGCTTGTTGGGCTTCTTCAAAGGAACTGGGCTTCACAACCTTAATCTCCGGCTGTGAAGTACCAAATAGAGGAATGATATTGTCCATGGTTCAAGTCTTGATGCTGAAACAGCTCAAATGGAATCGTGCTCAAGTCAACACACATCTGACCCAGTCCCCAAAGAAGGTACTGGACATCACCTATCTGAGATAATGCATGAGAGATAAGCGCTGGCCTTTTTATAGCGAACTAGTGAGAAAATTCAGCTACTAAACGCCAATAACTAACATTGAAGCAATAAGCTTCTCTCCCCCCTATCAGCTTTATCTTCCTCAAACCACACCTTAGTAGAACTAAGTGACTAAATGTAAGAATTTCCAGGTGGAAGAATAAACGAGACCAAACCAAACGTTGGTAAAAGCTGATGCCTCGATATCAGAAATATTTAATTGTGCAATCATTTGTCTGCACATAGGCTAACACTGATCCAATTTCCTTAACCCTTGCCAGGGATAAGCCTTACCTTAATTTAATATTTGAATATTTTGCTTCATCGTTCTTAGTCTTTCTAGAATGTCACTTTATCTTCGGAGTCATTTACCGGGAGACGACAGACTTCTCAGCTCTGCGAGGGATCCCTCGCAGAGAGGGGCCGAAGGGTTGGGTTAGGCATTTTTGGTAAATTCAACTATAATCCTAATTACCTACCATTAACCTTCGTCAAGAAAATAGACGCTGACCTGTGTTCACAACTGCCCTTCGCCCAAATGATGTTTTATCAACGCCCCATGATTTAGTGGGAGCGATTAATGATCTGAAGAAAGATCTGAATGCCATTGTCTTGGCCCACTACTATCAAGAGCCCGAGATCCAAGATGTTGCTGATTACTTAGGAGACTCTTTGGGACTCTCGCGCCAAGCGGCTGAAACCAATGCTGAGGTCATTGTTTTCGCTGGCGTTCATTTTATGGCAGAGACGGCTAAGATTCTGAACCCAGACAAATTAGTGTTGCTACCGGACCTAGAGGCTGGGTGTTCACTGGCTGACAGTTGTCCACCCGACCAATTTGCAGCCTTTAAGGCAGCCCATCCTGATCACTTGGTGATTTCCTACATCAACTGCACGGCTGAGATTAAGGCGATGAGCGACATCATTTGCACCAGCTCTAACGCCGTTCATATCGTCAATCAAATTCCCGCCGATCAGCCGATCATTTTTGCCCCTGACCAAAACTTGGGTCGCTATGTGATGGCAGAAACGGGACGAGACTTGGTGCTTTGGCAAGGGAGCTGTATTGTTCATGAAACCTTTTCCGAGCGGCGGTTAATTGACCTTAAAGTCAAGCACCCTCAGGCTGAGGTAATTGCTCACCCCGAATGTGAAGCCACCATTTTGAGACATGCCAGCTTTATCGGCTCGACAACGGCCCTCCTGAAATATACGCAGACCAGTCCTCTAGACACCTTTATTGTGGCGACGGAATCGGGTATTTTGCATCAGATGGAGAAGCAGGCCCCTGGCAAACAATTTATTCCAGCGCCGCCTACGGGGAACTGCGCCTGTAATGAGTGCCCCTACATGCGGTTGAACACGTTGGAAAAGCTGTATGTATCGATGCGCGATCGCAAACCGGAAATCACCATGCCCGAAGATATCCGCCAAGCGGCTCTCCATCCCATTCAGCGCATGCTAGACATGAGTGTTTGAGGCCTATCGACCCGCTCCAAATTAAGTAAAATCACGCTGTTTTAGTGAGAGTAACCACGCTATTGTGCTAGTGAAGTTTGGGAGAAAATCCTGATGACTCAGGCTCATAGCAACAAGGAAGAAGAAACCCTCACCCGGTTCCTCAACAAGCTCCCTCAGGAGGTGGCTGAATCTTTCGATGCCAAGCAGCGTCAGGCCCTGATGACGGCTTTAAACCATTCTTCACCCCCTAGTAGAAAAGTTGATGTCCGTAAGTCCTTTTCTTTGCTGGGACGTAAATATTATTTTGTCGTGTTATTGGGTAAAGATCGGAGAACCCATAAACGAATGAGGATTGCCCAACTAGAGGCTCACGATACAGGCCTGCGTCGGTATGTATCCATGGGATTGGCAGGAAGCTTGTTGTCCGTTGTGGTACTGAGTACCGCTTATTTAGCAGCATCCGCAATTGGCATAAACTTCTTCCCCCAAAGCCATGCCGACAATGTTCTGTTTGCCCCTCAAGCAGAAGTAAGCGAACCGTAGTTCAGTGCCTGATTTAGAAGGAATAGCTATGCGGATGGCGAGAATCGAACTCGCAAGGCGTAAGCCACACGCCCCTCAAGCGTGCGTGTCTACCAATTCCACCACATCCGCAGACTGGGAAGCGCTTTGACACCAGTCAGGGTGACTAATGCACAAAAGCTCATCTAGTATACCAACATATCCCTGGATGTCATCTGGGGGCTGAAGGTTTTTGCCTATCTGTTGACCGACAACGATTTGAGAGGTCTCTTATGGAGACTGAGCAGGGGCAATTCTAGAAGAGGTGCTTGAGAATGTCCCAGATTTCCCATCGGCACTACGAGGTTGGTATCCCCACTACCTCCCGACAAGTTCAGGCGTTGGGCCAAGTGTTAACCCAATGTTTTAATGTGTCTGCCGAGCATTGGCAAACCTTTGCTCGGCAGATGGGACAAGATAATTTAAGAGTCATTTGCCACGGCGATACCGTCTTGGGAGGCTTAGGGATTTATCCCATGGGTCAGTGGTTTGGAGGGCAGCGCATTCCCATGCATGGCATTGCAGGCGTAGGCATCGCCCCAGAATATCGAGGGGCAGGGGTCGCCCGGTCCCTGATGGCTGAAACCGTGAAAACCTTACATCAGCAGGGCGTTCCGTTAGCGACGCTATATGCATCCACCTCACAGCTCTACCGAAGCGTGGGGTTTGAACAAGCGGGCACTTACTGCCTTTATCAGCTGCCCACCCAGTCCTTGATGCTTAGAGATCGGAGTTTACCAGTCACAGCGATGGACCCCAGTGATTTAGTGGTCCTGACTGAGTTGTATGAGCAGCGGGCCCAACAAACCAATGGCAACCTGGATCGCCACCCGGCCATTTGGGAACAGATGCTAGAGGATGATACCCCTATCTATACTTACCTAATTGGGGAACAGGCCCATCCAGAGGGATACGTGATCTTTGCCCATCAGGTGGATTCAGGGTGTTACAACATCAATATTTACGACTGGGTGTGGCTTACTCCCGCCGCAGGACAACGACTATGGACCTTCTTTGCTGATCATCGATCTTTGGCCAAGGATATTCAGTGGTATGGGGCCCCCGTCGATCCCTTACAACTCTTGCTGGCGGAACAGACCTATCAGGTGAAGAAAACAGAACGCTGGTTGATGCGGATTGTCGATTTACCTAGGGCGTTAACCCTGCGGGGTTACCCACCTGCCCTGGAAGCGGAGCTGCATTTACAGGTAGACGATCCGCTCATGCCTGCCAACTCCGGCCAGTTTGTATTGCAAGTGTCGCAAGGACAGGGGCAGGTGAGAACCGGGGGACAGGGCGACTTGAAAATGAATATTCGTGGTCTTGCACCGCTCTATTCCAGTCTGTTGACGGCCCAGGAGTTAAAGCTGCTGGGGGCTGTCGATGGTTCGAGGGAGGTTCTGGCTTTAGCAACCACGCTCTTTAGTGGTCCTCAACCGTGGCTGAGCGATCATTTTTAGAGGTGGGCTGAGGTTAGCCTATGGCCACTTTAACCAGTGTGATCGCCGCAACGCCCCAGAGGTAGGGAGCAAACCATTTGAACTGTCCCTTTTTTAAGACGGAAAACAGCCAAAGCAACGCGATGTAACCCGTAACAAAAGAGGCAATAATCATACCTAAGAGAGGAGCGAGTTGTAGTCCTTCTTCTCGCACTTCATCAATGCCCAAAATGGCTACACCAAAGGACACCACTAAATACATGAGAAAAGAAAATCGGGGGGCTAAGTCGGAGGTCGCACCGCGCCAGAGCATGGTGGAAATGGTGCTGCCAGACCGCGAAATACCTGGAATAACAGCACATCCTTGGGCAATGCCGCCAATGGTGGCATCTAGCCAGCTGAGTGCTTTTGCATTGCGCTTAAGGCCGGACTTGGGGGTGAACCACAACACCAGCCCAGTCACGATCAAGGCAAAGGACACATAGAGAGGCTGATTGAGTTCCTCAAAAATGGGTTTTAAGCCCAACCCAATCATGGCTGTGGGGATGGAGCCTAAAACCACCAGTAACGCCATTCGCCATCCTTCTTGCTGGCGAGCCGTAGACGAAGTGAGGCCCGCAAAAAAACCCGATAGGGCTTGCCAGACATCTTTACGGAGGGCAACTAAAACGGCTAAAAAGGTGCCTGTATTGGTAGCAATATCTACATAGAGGGGTAGCTTTTCCCACCAACCTAAGTAATAGCTGGCGAGCACTAAATGCCCAGAGCTGGAGACGGGCAGAAACTCTGTGAGTCCTTGCACAATCCCCAAAATAATTGCTTGCAGTAGGGTCATAGCCGTTTAGAGGAGAAGAGAAATCGCATTGTTTTAATATCCTTGGCGAATTTACCATTAATAACCGAGGTATGGGGTAATCAAGGATGGTGAAAGACGACAATTTAGATGTAATCATCATCGGCAGTGGCATTGGAGGGTTGAGCTGTGGGGCGCTGCTAGCCCAGTATGGCCTCAAGGTTTTGGTGTGTGAGAGCCATACTTTGCCGGGTGGGGCCGCCCATGGATTCCAACGCCAGGGCTATACCTTTGACTCGGGGCCTTCTCTGTTTTCGGGATTATCTTATAGTCCATCTGCTAACCCTTTACGCCAAGTATTGGACGCCATTGGTGAAGATTTGGAATGGGCGACCTACGATACTTGGGGATGCTGTTTACCGGAGGGGAATTTCTTTACCTCAGTTGGGGCCGATCAGTTTTGTGAAGTTGTGCAAGAATTGCGAGGAGAATCAGCAGTGGCTGAATGGCGGACCTTGCAGCAGCGAATGGAGCCGCTAAAAGGCGCTGCGATCGCACTTCCTGCTGCTGCAGTTCGATTTGACTTAGGTGTATTGCAAACCGTCGGTCGGTTTATCCCCAAACTCCTGAAGCAATTTCCGCGATTAGCCCAACTAACCGGCCCGTTTAACCAGGTGATTCAGGGACAGGTCACGGATGAATTTCTGCTCAACTGGCTGGATTTGATGTGTTTCTTATTAGCGGGGTTACCAGCGGACGGGATTATTGCGGCAGAAATGGCCTTTATGTTTGGGGAATGGTATCGCCCGGATGTGGTGTTGGATTATCCCATCGGTGGCAGTGGTGCGATCGCAGAGGCACTGCTCCGAGGTTTGACAAAACAGGACGGCCAGATTCGATTTAGTGCCCATGTCGAAGAGATCCTAATTGAGAACAACAGAGCGGTCGGGGTGCGGTTACGGACAGGGGAGGAATTGCGATGCCGACAGGCCGTGATTTCAAATGCCTCTTTCTGGGATACGGCTGCTTTATTGCCCGCTTCCCATAGCCGTTATCGGCAAAAACAAACCTTGCCGGACTGCCCTAGCTTTATGCATTTGCACTTGGGAATTGACGGACAGAACCTCCCCACAGATTTAGCCTGTCACTACATTGTGGTCAATGATTGGCAACAAAGGGTGATTGCCCCCCAGAATGTAGTTTTGGTGTCTATTCCATCCCTGCTAGATCCCTCGCTGGCCCCTGAGAATAAGCAGGTGATTCATGTTTACACCCCCGGCAATGAACCCTATGACCTCTGGCAGGGGTTGGATCGTAAAAGTTCTGACTATGCTCAGCTTAAGCAGCAGAGATCAGAAGTGATGTGGCAGGCCCTGGAGCGGATTATTCCCGATATTCGCGCACGCTGTGAGGTGTCGCTGGTAGGTACACCCTTAACCCATGAGCGATTTCTACGTCGCCATCGGGGGACCTATGGACCGGGGATTCGAGCAGGTACTGGGCTTTTCCCTGGCCCCAAAACGAAAATTCCGGGTCTACTTTGTTGTGGCGATTCCACTTTTCCGGGCATTGGTATGCCTGCGGTCGCGGCAAGTGGATTCCTAGCAGCTCATACCTTAGTACCAGCCCACCAGCAGTTAGAACTGCTTCAGCGTATTGGTTGTGGGGCTTAAGAACTTGAAATTCAGTTTTCTCTGGGAGACGAACCACAATTCTCAACAAAGGGATTAGACGTAGGTCAGTATGGTAATTCCCCATTCCACCCAGGCCGATCCGCCTATGAAGGAGAATTTGGCGTTATCCTTATGGTTAGGGTAATCAATCTGTGCGGCGGATCGCTGCATTGTTCAGTCGATTGGTCTACATCCCCAGCAAACCTGTCTTCAAAAACGCATGAACATTCTTTCTAACCTACTGGCTCAGCCTGCCCAGCCCTCTGTACAGAAGCAACGAGGTCGAGGGATTGAAATCAAGTCCAAGCGTGAGATTGAAATCATGCGACAGGCGTCCCGCATTGTCGCCACGGTTCTGAAAGAAATTTCAGAACTAGTTGAACCGGGCATGACGACTGCCGATTTGGATGCCCATGCTGAAAAGCGAATTCGGGAGATGGGAGCCACCCCCAGTTTTAAGGGATATCACGGTTTTCCGGCGTCCATTTGCGCCAGCATTAACCACGAGGTGGTGCATGGGATTCCCAATCCAAAGAAAGTAATTCAATCAGGCGATGTCCTCAAGGTTGATACGGGTGCGTATTTTGAAGGCTTCCACGGTGATTCTTGCATTACCATCGCGGTTGAAGAAGTGACGGATGATGCGGCTAAGTTAATCCGCGTGGCGGAAGAGGCTCTGTTCAAAGGGATTGAGCAGGTGAAAGAAGGCAATTACCTAATGGATATTGCTGGGGCGATTCAAGACCATGTGGAAGGAAATGGTTTTGTCGTGGTGGAAGACTTTACAGGCCATGGCGTGGGTCGCAATCTCCACGAAGAGCCTTCGGTGTTTAACTACCGCACTCGCCAGATGCGCAATGTCAAACTTCGCTCTGGGATGACGTTGGCGATTGAGCCGATTCTGAATGCGGGGTCCAAGGTGACCAAGATTCTTCGCGATCGCTGGACGGCGGTTACGGTTGATAATGCGCTGTCAGCCCAGTTTGAGCATACGATTCTAGTGACTAAAACTGGATATGAGATTTTGACAGATCGCAATTTAGTTTAGATACCCTGCTACCGAAAGGACTTTCCTCGATGCATTGGAAAGGTCTTTTATGAATCCAAAGCATAAAAGCCAATATTGTTGGATGTTATAGTGTAGGTCCACTCTACTGCTATCGCTGCTTGTATTTATGGTTGCAAAGATCCTTGATCGTCATATTGCTATCAAGCCAGGGGTCGTTGGAGGCAAACCCCATATTGCTGGGCATCGAATCACTGTTCAAAACATCGCTATCTGGCATGAGCATTTGGGTAAAAGTGCGGATCAGATTTGTGCTGATTTCAAATTGAAATCAGCAGAAGTTTATGCGGCATTGGCTTACTACTTTGATCATCGTGAGGAGATAGATCAAAGCATTGAAAAAAGTAACCTATTTATTGCATCTTTCCATCAGCGCACACCCTCAGTCCTAGCGAAGAAACTCAGCAACCTCCGTAGTGAGTAAAATCCGTTACTACACGGATGAGCATGTCGCAAAAGCGGTAATCCGTGGTTTACGGCAGAGAGGCATTGATGTCCTAACGACACCTGAGTCGGGCAAATTACATGAACATCACAAGAGAAGAGATGACCTTAAATTTTGCAGCGCAGCGTAAAGGAATAGTCCCCCCCCGGCTCTAATCGATAATCTTGCTGTTCAAGGAAGCGCCCCAAAGGTTCCTTAATTAAAGCCCGTCCTAGGGAAGGTGAAACCTTTAATTCACCTTCTCGAAAACACCATTGAAACTGCCAGATATACTCATTGGCAGCAACTTCGCCCTCAATCTGTCCTTGTTGCCAGGATTGGTGAGTAATGCGGACATGGGCCGTGGTTCGGGGGAGAGCACACACAAGGCAGGTCTGTTCGATCTGGGGTTAAAGTTCAAGACTATTATCAATAAGTCTGGTGTAGCTGTCTACTGCGATACAGGGAAGCCGTACCTTAAACCGTACCCTTTGACCAGGACGGGTTTCCTATACTGGAAGTAGGGTGTCGAGAAGAAAACCCTTTATGCTGCATCGGTTGGCAGCCATTATCTGAGGTAGGTCATGCCCCTAAATTCCAAAATAATGACCGCCGTTGAGCAACTCAACTACAGAGTGACCGTTGGAGACGTTGCTACCCAGGCGGGTCTAGATATTAATCAATCGGAGCGAGGGCTGCTGGCCCTGGCTTCTGAAGTGTCTGGCAATCTCCAAGTCTCCGAAACTGGAGAGATTGCCTATCTGTTTCCTAAAAACTTTCGTTCCGTTCTGCGGAATAAATATTGGCGGCTGCGACTTCAGGCCCTGTGGGCCAAGATTTGGCCCGCTATTTTTTATCTGATTCGGATCTCCTTCGGGATTTTTCTGATGGTGTCGATTGTGCTGATCTTTGTTGCGATCGCAATTATCCTGATCGCCATGAGCAGCCAAGACAATCGCTCCAGTAATCGTCGTTCCGGTAGTGTTATTCCCCGGTTCTGGATTACGCCCGATTTGTTCTGGTTTTTTAACCCCAACCCCCGATACCACCGACAGCAGGTTCGCAGACAACATCGCGACCCCGATCAGATGAATTTCTTAGAAGCCATCTTTTCGTTTCTGTTTGGGGATGGCAATCCCAATGCCAACTTAGAGGATCGCCGCTGGCAGAAAATTGGCACCGTCATTCGCAAAAATGGAGGTGCCGTCACGGGAGAACAGCTTACCCCCTATCTTGAAGTATCGGAAAGCCAACTAGAAGGCGAAGACTATGTGATTCCGGTGCTGACTCATTTCGATGGTCGCCCGGAAGTTAGCCCCCAAGGCAAAATTATTTATCATTTTCCGACCCTGCAAACCACAGCGAAGGCCCGTCAGCAACAGTCTAGCTCCACCTGCCTCCAAGAAGATCCTTGGAAATTTAGCCAAGCTGGGTCAGGACAAATCCTGCTAGCGATTGGCCTCGGTGGCTTAAATTTAGTCGGAGCGGCAGTGCTGTGGTCTCTGTTGCGAGATGGCACGGTTGCCGTTCAACTCGGTGGCTTAGTGGGGTTTGTCTATTCGATTTTTGGCATCCTAGTCGCCTATGGCATCGGTTTTCTGGGCATTCCCCTGATTCGCTACTTTTGGATTCAAGGTCGCAATAGCAAAATCAATGCGCGGAATCAGCAACGCCAAGCCTGGGCAACCGCCCTGTCCCGACCGGACCCAGCGCTGCAACAAAAAATCAACTATGCCCAGACCTTTGCAGCCCAGTCAGTGGTCTCGTCAGAGAATTTGGTCTACACAACTGAGAGAGATTTACTAGAGCAGGACTATGAGCGAGATGCCATTGAGGCTGAATGGCAACGGCGGTTAAATTCGACGGAATAGTATCTACAAATAGGCTAATGGCTCAACCGGTTCTCCCTGTTGGCGGACTTCAAAATGGAGGTGAGGACCAGTAGATAGGCCCGTTGAACCCACCGCCGCAATCGTTTGGCCCCGCTGGACGCCTTGACCTACGGTGACGTAGAGTTCACTACAGTGACCGTAGAGGGTGGTTAATCCATTGCCGTGGTCGATAATGACGGTATTCCCATAGCCGCCGTACCATTCAGCCACAATCACAGTGCCGCTATCCGCCGCAAAAATGGGCGCACCCGTTGGGGCTCCAAAGTCAGTCCCGGCATGGAATCGTCCCGTGCCAAAAATGGGATGAGAGCGATAACCAAAATTGCTGGTAATGGGGCCAACGACAGGTTTGACCATTTGGCCGGTGCCAAAAATACGTTGAAATCCGGGAGTGCCAGAGCGGAAGGCAACTTGTTGTTCGGCCAATCGTTGGGCAATCACTTGAGAAATATTGTTGACATCTTGGGAGAGTTGTCGTTCGGCTGCTTCTAAGGCGAGGCGATCCGTCGATAGCCGTGTCACCAGTTGAGACTGCACTGAGGCTTGTGCCTTAAAGTTGGCCTGCTGATAGAGGAGCTGTTCCGATAACAGAGCAATTTGGTTTTTCTGAATTTCTGCCAGCAGCTTCTTGTCATTAATTTTCTCTTTTTCAGTTTTGAGCGCGAGTAACGACTTGCGATCGGATTTGTAGACGAGTTGCAGTTGATATCGCCGCTCTAACAATTCTTCGATCGATTCACTCTGCAACAAAGCGATCCAAGTACTGGATGCTCGCTGTTGCTGCAGAACCCGCAGACGAGCAATGGTGTTTGTCTGTTTCTCTTTGTAGGTGGCTTCAGCAACGGTCAAATCTGCTTCTATTTTCTGCAATTTTTCGTTAGCCTGCTTGAGCTTGGTCTCGTTTTCCTTAATTTGACCTTCCGTAAACTGAATATTTCGCTCTAGTCCTCCTAAACGTTTTTTAGCGGCGCCTTCTAGATTCTCGACCTGCTGTCGTTGCTTTCTAACCTTGGATCGCTGTTCCTCAACTTGTATCCGCCGCTCTTGTAATTCATTCAGGTCTGATGAATTTTGAGCTAAAGTATGGGACCCACCCAGGGTAAAAAGCAATGCAGCCAGACTGATAGTACAAACTACACCCACCAGCCTCCGCCGAAACGAGGAGTTTCTCTCTCTGGAGCCAGAGTAAAGCCGTAAACACCGGAGTATCAGTTTTTGGCGAATAAGGTTTAACAAAACCGTTCAGACGTTGAGTGCAATAGAAGAAGTGGGACTAGTAAAGGGCTTCCCCTTGGTTAAGGTACCCTAACTCTCTGACAAGTATTTAATCGATAGGTATCTTCTCAACCATCTCATACTTACCAGCCCCATGGATGGACCATCCCGAAAGCAATTGTGGGATGCAGGCACAACTCACTTTGCCAAAATCTTTAGTGACAGAAGGGGTTTTGGTAAGGCACACTGGCAAGGAAGCTCCAGAGTTAGCATGCAGCAAACCTTTATTCCCGTCCCGCTCCCGCAACAGACGTATCAGATTGCGATCGCATCCGGTGGCCTCACCCAGCTCGGTCCCTGGCTCCAAGATCGATCCCTACAGTCAGCCAGACTGGGACAAAAAGTTCTCATCGTTTCCAATCCCCAAATTTGGAAACACTACGGGGAGATTGTCCAAGATTCTTTAGCCAAGGCAGGATTCCAAGTCGAGCATTTTTTGTTGCCTGCAGGCGAACGCTACAAAACCCCCCGCTCGATTCAAAAGATTTATGATTATGCCCTCAACTTCAAGCTAGAGCGATCGTCTACCCTTGTAGCCCTTGGGGGGGGTGTGATTGGTGATATGACGGGGTTCGCAGCAGCAACCTGGTTACGGGGCATCCATTTTGTCCAAGTCCCCACCAGTCTATTAGCCATGGTAGATGCCTCCATCGGCGGCAAAACGGGTGTAAATCACCCACAGGGCAAGAACCTGATCGGTGCATTTTATCAGCCCCGGTTCGTTCTGATCGATCCGGATACCCTTAAGACCCTAGCCAGACGAGAATTTAGAGCGGGGATGGCCGAGGTAATCAAGTATGGCGTGATTTGGGATTTGGAGTTGTTTGAGCAGTTAGAAGGGTGCGATCGCACCGATCAATACCGCTACCTGCCTTCGCAAATTCTGACTGAAATTCTCACCCGCTCCGCTCAAGCCAAAGCAGATGTCGTCACCCAGGACGAAAAAGAAGCGGGTCTACGGGCCATCCTCAACTATGGTCATACAATTGGTCACGCGATTGAAAGCTTGACGGGATACCGTCGATTCAACCATGGTGAAGCCGTTGCTCTGGGCATGGTTGCCGCTGCAGATATCGCGGTTCAGCTCAAGTGGTGGTCGGCTGAAGACGCGCAGCGTCAGCATCAACTGATTCAGAAAACTGGGTTACCCACAGCGCTACCTGCCGATTTTGCCATTGATGCCGTAGCAGATGTGCTACTCACCGATAAAAAAGTTAAAGATGGCAAAGTTCGGTTTATCTTACCCACTCAACTGGGTGAGGTCAAAATTACAGACCAAGTGCCGGGTGAGGTGATCGTCAATGCCTTAAAAGGAATGAAGGCTAGCTAAAGGCAGGCTTACTTTGCCGCAAAAAGTCCAACAGTTCTCGGTTGACAATTTTAGGAACTTCCTGCTGAATCCAATGGCCGCATTCGGGCACAAATTTTAAGCGAAAGGGGGCTTGCACAAATCGATCCAAGCCTAAAGCTAAGTTTGGACTCAAGACTGTATCATCTTCCCCCCACAGCACTAGTGTCGGGACTTGGATAGGCAATAACTTGCGGTCTGAATTGGAGAACCAGTCTTGTGGAGATAGCAACTGCCGATAGTAGTTAATGGCGGCAGACAAAACGCCCCGTTTTTCCAGGGCAGCCTGGTAAATCCCTAAGGTTTCGGAAGAGAAGGCGGCTTTGCGGATTGCCTGTTTCTGGAACCAATCTTGGAGGAATTGGCGTAGGTTGGTTTGAATAAGCCATTCTGGTAAGCCTGGTATTTGGAAGGCCAACAAATACCAGCTTCGACGCAGTTGATCGAGATTGCTAGAAAACTCCCGAAATAGTCGCTGGGGATGAGGTGCGTTCAAAAGAACTAAATTCTGTAAATATTGGGGAAACTTTTGAGCTAAGTTCCAGGCAATCATACCGCCCGTGTCATGACCAACAATATGAGCACAGCGGTATCCCAAATTTTGAATTAAACCGACAATATCCTCACTCAGGGTGTCGATATCGTAGCCACTGGACGGCTTATCGGAATCGTTATAGCCCCGCAAATCAGGGACAACAACTTTAAAGTGGCGGGCTAAAACCGGGAGTTGATAGCGCCAAGAATACCAAAATTCGGGAAAACCGTGGAGAAGAATAACTAAATCGCCTTCCCCTTGTGTGACGTAGTGGAGTCGAATTTTATTGGTTTGAATAAACTGGTGTTGCCAGCCAGAACTCGCAGTGGTCATACGTTACAGTGCAACCTCAATGGGTGGTAAAGGGACATGACAGTTTGCCATTGAGCCAGTCTTGAATCATCAAGATGGCGATACAACCTACCCCCTGCCAACTAGGTATACAGCGTAACATTTGATCAACGAATTTGGGCCATATCACGATTGATATTGGCCCCAAGTGGGGATGAGTTTGGCAAATTGGGATATAAAGACTATGATTCAGCCAGCGCAGAAGATGGGCGCTGAGTGGGCTGTTCATACTTAATCAAATTGGCTAATTCTTGCAACTGGCTAATGGCCTCAGCTCCTTCCAGTTTCATGAGTTCACGATCATCTCGCATTTCGGTCCAGGTGATGCCGTAATCAGAGACCAAAAACCGAATGAGATGGTTTTCTCCTAAACTCACCATGAAGGAAGCACTGTTCATTTGACCACCGCAGGTGTAGCAAGATGCCACATATCCTCGACGCTCTAGCACAATGGCTAGGGCTTGGAGGTTCATGACTAAGTCTCGAACAAATTCACGGTGTTGATTGGCTAACCGGATAAACACAGGATTACCCTTTTAAGTGAGTTCACATTCTAGCTTGGATGATGGTTATTGACATGGACGTCTTGTTCCTCGACTAAGCTTCTACTGACTATTGTTCCCAACTTAGGGAGTATCAATGACGACTCTTCCAATGACGCTGGTGGCAAGGATATGCATTAGGGGTGAACAGAAGAAGGGGGGCCTTTCCTTAAAGAGCCTTTTCAATGGATCCACAAATTGAGCTTAAGTTAGTCGAGGTGCAGGCTCAGAAAAGTATTGCAAATCACAGTCCCCCAAGAATTTCCAAACTTACGGGTTGGGCGGATTGAATATTCGGCTTCACTAGGTGTTAGGGCGAAGGGCAGCGTCCGTCTGGTTATCGAACACATGGATTTTATCGAGTTGGGGGGAAAACCAGAGTCGCTCGCCGATTGCAACTTGCTGGTAGGGATTGATCCGGACTGAGAGGGAGATCGATTCATGCTCTTCAGTCGGTGGGCCCAGGTTGAGAGATAGATACGTCTCATGTCCTAGGGCCTCAATTAGCTCCACTTGGGCAGGGATATGGTTGGGCGATTGAGAGGCCAGATCTAGATGTTCAGGTCGAATACCTAAGGAAAGTGCGCGACCTTGATAGGGGGAAAGCACCGGTGCCCATACCTCTGGTAAATCAAGGCTAAAGAGGGGGTGATGGAGATGGCGAGGGGTTTTGACTTGGATGGGAATAAAGTTCATCGGCGGTGAACCAATAAACTGGGCAACAAATCGGTTGGCTGGCTGGTTATACAGTTCCAGAGGGCTAGCGATTTGCTGAATTTGCCCCGCATTCATCACGGCAATGCGATCGCCCATGGTCATCGCTTCCGTTTGGTCATGAGTAACATAAACCGTCGTCGTCCCTAATTGCCGCTGAAGCTTGACGATTTGAGCCCGAGTTTGCGTCCGCAGCTTAGCGTCCAAGTTAGACAAGGGTTCATCCATTAAGAAAACTTGGGGATCACGGGACATCGCGCGCCCCAACGCAACCCGTTGTTTTTGCCCCCCTGATAGTTGCTTTGGCAAGCGATCGAGTAACGTCTCGATTTGTAAAACTTCGGCAACGTGGTGAACGGTCTGGTCAATCCATTTTTCTCGCTTTGATCGGTATCTAAAGGGCTTGGGGAGAACTCGTGTGCCTGAGACCAAACCTGATTCTAACTTTCGACGCAGAACCGAAGGGATGGAGCGTCGTTTCTGCCCCCGCTGGGATCGACGGAGACCAAAGGCCAAATTGTTATAGACGCTCATATGGGGGTAAAGGGCATAGCTCTGAAACACCATGGCAATGTCTCGAGCCTTAGGGGGGAGGTGATTAATTTTGCGATCGCCAATCCAGATACTACCTCCTGTTAACTCTTCTAATCCAGCAATCAGCCGTAAGAGGGTGCTTTTACCACATCCCGACGGCCCCACCAGCACCATAAATTCGCCATCTTCAACAGTGAAATTAATGCGACGCAATACGGTAATGGTATCGTTTTTGGTATCACCTTCAGATGCAGTCTGGGTAGCGGTTTGACCTGCTGGTATTAAGCCGGAGTCAGTGGAGGTCGGATTGGCTGGCGTTCGAGTTAAGCCTATTTTCGAGATGATTTTTCGCAAGAAGGTCGGCTTTAACCGACGCCTAAATAGCGCTTTCAACTTATCCCGAACTGGGGTTTTGGTGGCCGTGCGATCGCCTTTACGAGCCGGAAAACTTTTATAGACATCCTCAAAGACAACCTGAGCCACGACCAAATCGCCATCCATTACATCGCTCTCAGCCTATTGTGCTGCTCGATAAGAGTCAAGAGAATTCTCCAGTCAAGGGGTTAGATTTGTTAAGATTCCTTCAGGGAAAGCCATAATTGTGTCTGCATGCTGCTGACCGCCCAATTATTACTGAGTTATCAGCGTTGTCACCGACAGGCGTTTTTAGACACTTATGAGGACAAAAGTCAGAAAAACGCCCCGAGTGATTTTCTTAACAAGCTCAGACAAGATCGAATCGAGCACCAACGTAGCTTTTTTGCTCATCAAACTTGGGTAGAACCTGAGTATCCAAAATATGACTGGCAGGCAGGTGCCCAGGCAACCCTGGCTTTAATGGCAGCGGGTGTTCCGCAAATTAGACGCGGCGTCTTGCTGGTCAAGTACCGTAACGAAGCCTATTTCCAGAGTATTCCTGATCTATTAACGAAAGTCCCCGGCGATTCCGAATTAGGGGATTGGCACTACGTTCCCACCGATATTCGTTTAAGCAAGCGCCCCAAGCTGGAATACCAAATTTTGGTCACCTTTCATGCTTCTTTGCTCGCAAGGGTTCAAGGGCGTTATCCAGAGAATGCCTTTCTATATCTGCGTGAACGGGGAACCTACGAGGTGAATCTTACGGTCAATCAACCTAAACTTGATCTCTTGCTGGTGGAACTTCAGGAAATCCTGGATAAGCGCCAAGAACCTGAAGTCTTTATTGTCAATAACCGATGCAATTTATGCGGATGGCTCTCCTACTGCTATGAAATCGCGCAACAAGATCAGCACTTATCCCTGTTGCCTGGGGTGACCCCTAGCCGTTACCCTATTCTTCAGTCTCAGAATATTGCTAGTGTAGAAGCTTTATCTCTAGCTGATCCCAGTCATTTAGCCCAGGCAACTGGCTTGAGCGCAGAAGTTACTATCAAGCTCGTTTGTCAAGCGCAAGCGTTTACGCAGCAGTCGCCCGTCATCTTTGCGCCAACGGTCGCCAACGCAACTTCCCCACAGCTTTCTCCTGCCCCCATCGAGCTGTACTTTGATATCGAAGCAGAACCGAGTTTAAATCTGGCTTATCTCCATGGCGTGTTAGTCGTGGATCGAGAGGCTCAGACTCAGACGTTTCATGCGCTACTGGCCGAACAACCCGATCAGGAGGAACAGGCATGGCTGCAATTCCTCAATTTAGTCTTACGCTATCCCCATGCCCCGATCTACCATTTTTGCGCTTACGAAGTCCAAACCGTTGAACGATTGGCTGCTCTATACGGAACCTCGGCTGATGTTGTTCAACCCTTAATTAAACGATTTATTGATTTACATGCATTAGTCACGCGGACAGTGGTGTTACCTGTTGAAAGCTATACACTGAAGTTAATTGCCCGCTGGATCGGATTTCAATGGCGCAACAGCGAAGCCAATGGTGCGCAATCGATTTATTGGTACAGTGAATGGCAAGCAACGGGAAACCGCGAGTTTATTGAGACCATCGTGGACTACAACGAAGACGATTGCCAAGCGACCTACCAGATCAAAAACTGGCTAACGGCATTTTTGGCAGAGTCAGAACAAACGGCATTATTGCCAGGCTAGGTTTGGAATTGGTCACTCAACCTGGCCCAATTCGAAAGAGCGATGATACGCAGCTTGAACAGCTTGGATAAGAGCGGACCGAAGACCCGCCTGCTCTAGAGCAGCAACGCCAGCAATGGTCGTTCCACCAGGACTAGTGACTTGATCCTTCAATTGCGCAGGATGGAGTCCCGTGTCCCGTAGTAATGTTGCAGTGCCTAGGAGGGTTTGGAGCGCCAATTGTGCAGCAGTCGAGCGGGGCAGTCCTACAGAAACCCCTCCATCGATAAGGGCTTCTAAAATCAAAGCCACAAAAGCAGGTCCAGACCCAGATAATCCCGTTACGGCATCCATGAGTGATTCTGGGACGGTAACAACCTCTCCAACTGCTCCCAATAACTGATATGCCAGATCAAGGTGGGTGTCCGCCACATGGTTTCCGGTTGCGATCGCAGTCATGCCCGCCCCTACAATTGCAGGCGTATTGGGCATGGCTCGTAGAACCGAGCATCCCTCAAAGGCCGACTCCAGCGAGTCCAGAGTGACACCAGCTAAGATGGACAGAACTAAACATTGAGCCGGAATAACCGACCGCAGTTGAACCGCAACAGGACCAAAAACTTGGGGTTTAATGGCAAGCAGCAACGCTCGGGAAGTGCTTGCAACCGCGACATTGTCTCTCGTACTTTGAACCTGATATTCAGATTCAAGGTGTTCCAAACGGTTGGCAGAAATATCACTCACGAGGATTTGACTAGGTAGGCAAACCTCTTTCGAAATCAGGCGCGACAAAATAGCTTCAGCCATGACACCACCGCCAATGATGCCAAGCTGGCCTTCAAATCGACTCATCACAGCTCCCTAAGCCACAATGACCTAGCCTAACAGCAGCTAGCCAATCTGCGTAGTCCGATTAATGGACAAGGGGTGAAGTCGCTCAGGCTATGCCTAAAGCCAGACCGATCAACAAGTCTACTGGCCGATGGCCTGATTTACCTGCACCTCATTTTTCCAAGAAGGGGTTGTGCTCGGACGAGAAAAATGAGGGGTGGGGGCTTCATGAACGACCCCAGCATGGGTGCTGACTTGCACGCAGTTGGGAGTAAAGAGGAAGATACTGTCTCCAACTCGCTCTTGGTGACCATCAATGGTGTAGGTTGCGCCCGCCACAAAATCAACGGCCCTCTGGGCTTGGCCGGGATCCATCATCGTTAAATTCAGCACCACGGATTTCCGTTCCCGCAATGCTTGAATCACTTGAGGCATTTCCTCGAAAGCTCGGGGCTCCATGACCAATACTTCAGTCGTAGATCCCCAGAAACGACCTGCACCTGGCATACCAACAACATTGCTTGTATTTGAATTCACTTGAGACCCCTGTTCTTTATCAAATTGATTATTCAATGATTCACCCGATTCGATGGACTCTTCAGAATACTCAGTAGAGTACATTTGATCTGAATATTCATCATTTTGGATTTCGTCATACTCATCACCGTAATACTCATCTTCAGCGTCTGGAATGCCGACGAAATCCTTTAATCTGCCAATTAAGCTGCTCACGAGTTGGGCTCCATTTATGAAGGTTTGAGGTTATAAAGAACCTGATTTAAAAAAGATCGGGCGGTCGCTCAATCTTGAGTCATCAATAAAAACTTATAGGAACAAAGATCTTAGTTAAATTTAGATCCTTACATCAAACTTGTATTTGTTTGATTTGTCAATACCGCTGTCGCTTTAATCTCCACACCCAAATTGCAAAAAAGATCTAGGTGCTTGCGACAGATTGCATAGCTTAGAAAATTTAGATTGAATTATACATCAATGCCCTAATCTCAGAGCAGGGGAGAAGATATTGAAACTAAAGTTAAAATTAAGAAATCATTTCCTTTACAAAAGCTAGGATAGCGGCTTTTTGTTCAATGATTTCAAAGTAAATACTTTCTTGATTTTTACAGAATTGAGAGTCTTAGGAAGACAAGGAGTCGTCGTCAATAATCGATTGAGCAGCCATTATGCTGAATGGCGATTCCAGGAGAATGTTAAGACAGACTAGGTGTCTTCAGGTTCAGGGCGATCCCCAAATATACGGCGGCCAATCCGGATCATCGTTGCACCCGACTCAATCGCTAAAAGATAGTCGTTAGACATCCCCATTGATAACTCCTTAAGGGGGGATACCTCCGGGGGGATGGAGGATAGTTCCGTGGCCAGGCACTGGGTTTGACGAAAGGCCGCCTTAATCTCCGGCTGGGTTAATCCCAGGGGAAGGATGGTCATTATCCCTCGCCACTTCAGGTGCTGACAGGCTTGAATGAGCGGCCATTCGCTTTTTAGCGCCGAGATCGACCAACCAAACTTATTGGGATCAGGACGAACTTTGACCTGTAAACACAACTGAGGCGAAGTTTTCTCAACCTCAACAATACGATTCAAGCGTTGAGCCAAAGCCAAACTATCTACGGAATGGATCCAGTCGAAGTATCTCACCGCCAGCTTGGCTTTATTACTTTGTAAATGACCAATCAGATGCCAGGTGATATCGGTTAAATCCTCCAACTCAGTCATTTTGCGAATAGCTTCTTGCACACGACTCTCACCAAAGTCCCTCACCCCTGCAGCATAAGCCGCTCTGATCCTCTCAGAAGGCATATATTTAGATACTGCTATTAAGCGAACTGAACCCGGTAGGGAAGCCAATAAGACTCTAGCCCGATCTTGAATCGTGGATATTTCAAAGGAGGACATTATTGGAAGGTTTGTTGGTGAATAACCTGAAGCTGGTCATAATCCAGACGTGAACCGGATCGCCGTAGGGTTCTAAGACGGCTTTCAACCACCACTCTTGCCTCTTGGCGAGAAATGGGAGAGAACTCAAGGCCGTGGTCTGAGTGACTCACTACAAAAAATAAGCGTTGAGCATATAGGGTAGTAAACAAAGCACTCTCAGCATCAATCATGCAAAGGCTGGAGAGTAGACCAAAGGTGGGGTGATTAAGGTAGGTTTCTGTAATCATTCGAGTGTAACCGAAAAGCCTGGAAGGAGGAGCGGCATTGAGCAGGCGCTCCGCTCAGCTTTAGTAGACAACTCATGGCTGAAGCCCCATCTGCATAACGCTGATGAGCCAGAAAATCGAGTTCTGCTCCAGCGAGATCAAGCTTGGGTTGAGCGTAAAACAACTTGTATAGGGAAATGACATCTCTCGTCAGCACAAGCTGAGGCAGAGCAATGAATGCTCCGCAATATATAGTTTAGGTTTGAATGAGCAAAATGGATTGGGGTCTAGAGAAATTGCTGTTCATCGTACTGGATGGCCGCTTAACTACTTCATACCAACTGGTTCTAGAATGAATCACTCAGCAGCGGAATGAACTCAGTTTTAGGAACTCTCAAGAAATAGGGGTGCAGGCCTATCCCAGGGTTTGTTTCCCCATTTCTTGAATGGCCCTTATTTGAGCTTTGGCTTTTTGTAAGGATTCCAGCCATTCTAATTTGGGATTGCTATCGGCAACAATTCCAGCCCCTACTTGCCCCCAGATTATTGAGTTTGGTGCAGAATTCAGGGTCTCAGATGGGCTGGAAGGGGGCGACGTCACCAACACGGTTCGAATCAAGATGTTGAGATCTAGATGACCACGGCGGTCAAGATATCCACAGGATCCATAAAAAAGACTCCGTCGGTAGGGCTCTAACTGTTCAATTATTTCCATACACCTTACTTTTGGACAACCCGTAATGGTTCCGCCGGGGAACATGGAGCGGATTAAGTCAACGCCAGAAAAAGATGGGTTTAAGGTGCCAGTGATATTGCTAACTAAATGGATCACATGGCTATAGTATTCCAGGGCAAGGAACTCGTTAACCTCTACTGATCCCCACTGACAAACTCGTCCCAGATCATTCCGTTCGAGATCGACCAACATTGTATGTTCGGCGATTTCTTTGGTGCTGTTGACCAAGGCTGCGGCTAAATTTTCATCTTGAATTGGGGTCACTCCGCGGGCGCGCGTACCTGCGATAGGACGAGTTTCAGCTTGGATTTTATTCAGTGATACCAGCCGTTCCGGGGAGCAGCTTACGACTGATCCCCAAGGCGTACGCCAGAAGCTAGCAAAAGGCGATGGATTAATTCTTTGCAATGTCTGGTAGAGGTGCCAAGGGTCAACCTTAGCATTCACACAGAAACGAGTAGAAAGATTCGCCTGAAAAATGTCTCCCGCTTGGATATGCGCTAGGGCCTGCCGCACCATCGCTGTGTATTCCGTTTCGCTGGTCAGGAAATGAATATCACTAACGCCAAAAGCAGACTGAACTGACTGGGGCGGCGACGTCTCCAATCGCCGTTCAAATCCATCTAACTGTTGAGGGTGGGTCGTTGCTAACCAGAGGGTTTGTTGGTGATGGTCCAAAATGGCAAATGCCTCAGGTTCGTACCAAAAGGCAACCGGAAAGGGGAGTGGGTCAGGTTTGAGTCGGGGTAACTGCTCAATTTCCCAGGCTAAATCATAGCCTAACCACCCTAGCCACCCACCATAAAAAGGCAATTGCTCAGGGCCTGAATCACAGTTGGGAACCATCCCCAGATCCGAGAGTCGCTGCAAGAATGGCAGAATCTCTCCTAATGGGGGGGTCCACAAGCGTAAATCTCCTTTGCTTTCACGCGGGCCTCCAGCACAGATCGAGAATCGTGCCAGAGGATGGGAATGCGGACTCTCTAAGAGGGTTGCAATCGGTAGATGCGCAAAAAGAGCTGCAAATACCTCAGAGCCTCGTCGATGAGAAAGCGGCTGAGATCGCCAATGCCAGGGAGCCAAACCGTCCATGATGGCTGTAAAATTCCCTCTAAGGGAGGGTGCCGACCCAAATTCGGACACCACAAATCAGTATTACCAGCGCTAAAGCGAACCAATCGCCAGTTCTGATTTTCAATTGATGCCATCGAACCTGGTGATTGTTTGGACTTGTAAATCCTCGAACGGTCATTGCACTCGCCACTTGTTCAGCTCTAAGAAATAAATTTTCGATTAATCGATCCGCAAGCAGTAACAACAACTGGGGAACACCCCGAATGCCTAGTTTCTTCCAGTTAATGGCTCGCGTACGAATGGATCGCGTTAAGTTTTGAATTTCCTCTAAAACAAGGGGGATAAACCTCAGAGATAGGGTGAGGGTCAGGGTGATCTCAGTAATGGGAAATCGCCATCGTCTGAGCGGTTGCAGCAAGTGTTCTATGGCGATCGCAATTTCTTCAGGTGCAGTGGTTAACAGATATAAGGCGGTGCCATAAATAAGGGTAAAGAACCAAGACCCCAATCGCAAGCCTAACTCCAGGGAACGGCGGGTTATTCGGACTGGACCATAGTGAAAAAGGACGTACTGATAAGGGGTAGCCTGAAAGGTTTGGGTCGGGAGAGCGTCTTGGGCAAACACTAGCTCATGGGTGGGTAATCGTGGCTGATAGGAAATCGCTAATCCATCGGGCATTAGAGCGGTGACCCCAACCACCAGGATGCATAACAGGGTTAGCCAACCAATTTGTTTACGCCATACCCGCAGGGGAATTGCGGCAGATACAGTGAGGAAGACCAGCCCCAAAGCCAAAGCCATTCGCCAAGGTAGGTCTGCTAGTAACGGCGTTAGCAGAAACATCATCAACCAGGCCAGCTTTACCCGAGGATCAAGCTGATGTAGCCAAGTTCGAGGTTGTTCTAGGTAAAGTCCAATGGGGAGGGCGCGAAGCAGATCCATCGATAAAAAGGTAAGGCCGAAACGATCACTAGCTTATCGTAGGTGAATTTTGATCTAAGAAGACTCATTCTAGTGCAGTGATGGGGAAAATTTGAGCAGTACTGGTTACCAGCAATGAAGCGGGCTGTGGGTCGTCGGGTGTGAAGTCAAACACCTCCGGTAAAACCGGAGGCTTGGAAGAGCCCCTTAAAGGGGATTTAAGTCGCTGGTCATAAACTCTCACTTTTTGCTCTTGACGGCA
>NZ_JANQOP010000274.1 GCF_028285745.1 Acaryochloris sp. IP29b_bin.137
CATCTGCCCAGGTATAGATAACAGCTGAGATAGCTGAAATCGATGACACTTGAGGATCTTCTTGAAATAGTGTCATCGGAATGTTATCTCCAGCTTGTCGAGAGATCTCTGCTTGATACTGATGGCCTGTTTTAAGAATAGAGAGAGTCTCTCGATCGTAGTAAATGGTCTCGTAACCAAACGGAAAGAATGCCCTAACCACTCTCGGTAAATCAGGCCGCTCCTTCAAGGCACTTGGAATCCTACATCCATTAATGGCTATCACACACGCACCATGCGGTCCAACAATACCTTTTTCCCGATAATGGTCGAATTTCTTGCACTTTTCCCAGAAAGCACTGGTTATCCTGAGTTTAATTTTCTCATCTGGAACAGGATGAGCACCGGGTTGTTTTTTCGGTACAGCATCAGCATTAGAGCCTTGATTGGGAGCTATTGCCTCGACCCATATATGGTTCGGTTTTACAACCTTAAAATCAGGTCCTTTGGAAGCATTTTTATTCTCTAGCTTGCATCCAGATTCCAATAGCGAGACACCAAGATATAACTCCCAAACTCTCTGGTAATAACTTTCTCCCAAATTTTGAACGAAATCTGGGTCAAGCATTCCGTCAAGGCGATGCCACATCTCTGTCACATAGTTACGTGCCTCAATGCAGTTTAAGTTGTTCTCTGTTCTGACTAATTCGTAAGCTTCATCCGAACCTGGTTGAGCAAAAGGGAGGATATTGGTTAACTTTTTCAAAGGTATACCTCACCCTTAATACAGGACAATTCTAGGCTTTGGCATCACCCATATGGTCTGAGATGACAACTAAGTAACCATCAGGATCGCGGAACCAAATTTCGTGCTGTTGGGCATTGGGGTTGATATGGGGTTCGGTGACAATTTCTGGGCTGAGTGCCCGAACCTTGGCAACACCGGCGTCAAAGTCATTGGTGCGAAACCATAAAATCACCCCATTTCCGGGCGGTATCTCAGGATTCCACATCCCTGGATGCTCATGTACATCCTGCCGATGAAGTTGCAGCAGCAGTTTCCCTTCAAACGTCAGCATTTCATATTCATCACCCCCATGAGCGCTTTCACAGCCCAAGAGTTTTTGGTAAAACTGGCTACTCGCGACAACATCTTTAACGGTAATGAGCGGCTCTATTTTCATCGCTGTTAACCTTCCTGAAGGCGGGCTAGTAAGGGAGCAGCACCTAGCAAAGTTTGAGTATAGGGATGTTGAGGATTGGTGAAGATCTCTGCCGTGGGGCCGATTTCGGCAATTTTGCCCTTACTTCATGACGGCGATGTGATCGCAAAAGAATCACGCCATCCACAAATGAAATCCTAGCCTACTGCAACAATGTTAGGGGTTGTTACAAGGGAACTTTGGCAATCCGGTTTATCCATTCTTCTGTAGTGACTGACCAAATTAGAATCAGTTCCTCAATAACAGTTTCTAAAGCGGTCTTCCTGGAAATAATGAGTGCACCTGAACTTTGGTTGTTGACCATAAACTCTGTGAATTCAGTCGGCATCGTTCTTCGATCATGCGTCATTAAATGCGTTTTTGCTTGGCGGATAAAGCCCATATTTCGGCATTCCTCAGTCCTTTTCTTTGATAAACGCCTCGGCTTGCTCAGCAAGTAACTGCACCTTGGTTTCTGCAGCCTCAGCTAAGGCAATAATTTCCTTTAGCTCAGATCAAGTTAGCCGACTCAAATAACCATAGTGTCAGTCAATGATTTGTGGAAATTGAACCTCAGCAAAGTGGACCTGATGGCTCATTGTGGTAGTTGGATAAAAATTACAGCGTAAACCCGGCTTCTTTTCAGATTGCTCTCAGCAAAAGTCTGTAGGTTTAGGTAATCATGCTTATACTGATAGGTGCGAAAAAAGAGTTTGCTTCCACCTAATTGAGATGATTTAAATCCACTGGTGAGCCATTGCTCCCTAAATCTCCCCCCGACGTAAACGAATGGTTTCTATCGCCCGCAAAAATTTATTCCAGGACCTACCTCGCTTTATTGTTGCCCAGGCGGGCATCATGTTTTCCGTTGGGTTAGTCACCATTCAAATTGGCATCCTCAATGGGTTTACCCGTTCGTCCACCGTACTGATTGAAAATGCAGATGCAGATATCTGGGTGACCTCCGAAGAGTTACGCCATTTGGCCTTGACCCTACCTTTGGAATATGAACAGCTGGCTGAAGCGAAAGAGGTAGAAGGAGTCGATCGCGCAGAACCCCTAATTGCCCAATCCACCGTGTGGCGGGATAAGTCCAATCAGATTGCCCCTATTCGGATTATTGGCTTTGACCCTGAAGATACCTTGTTTCGACCGCGTACTCTTTTAGAAGGAACCCTAAAGGATATCCAGCAGCCCTATAAAATCTTTGTGGATCAAGCCGACCTCAAGTTATTGGATGTCTCGGCAGTGGGTGATCGGGCTGAAATTGGCTCCTACGAAGGAGAGATTAAAGGGATTACGACCGGCACTCGCTCCATTGTGGCAAGTCCTTATATTTTTACGTCTTTACCGAATGCTACGGCTTATCTGAACTCTCCCATTGCTAAACCAGATGAGACCCCACCCGACCCGCCTGATTTAACGGATCAAAACCGGATTACCTATATTCTGGTTAAAGCGAAATCCGGTGAAAACCTATCCGCCCTGAAAGACCGCCTAGAAGAAGCCTTACCCGGTACCAAAGCCTTTACGCAAGCTGAACTCACAGAATTGACCCAAACCTATTGGCAGCAGAGTACTGGGGTCGGCTATATCTTGGGTTTAGGTGCAGTGGTAGGCATTGTGGTTGGAACCGTCGTGGTGGGCCAAATCCTCTATTCCTCTGTTACGGACCATCTGCGGGAGTTTGGCACCATGAAGGCCATGGGCTCGTCTGATTGGTATATCTATCGCGTCATCTTAGAGCAAGCGCTGTGGATGGCGGTGTTGGGATATTTGCCGGGTATGGGCCTTTGTTTGGGCTTAGGCGCTTGGACGATTCAGGCCCAAGCGATTCAGATCTTGATTAGTCCGGTAACAGCAGCCGGGGTCTTTGTCGTCACCGTCGCCATGTGTAGTGGAGCAGCCATCTTTGCCATCCAAAAAGTGACTCGACTCGATCCAGCCCTCGTCTTTAAGTCGTAAACCGATTCGGAAACAAAACTGACTCAACTGGGAAACCTGTCAAGAGAGATATACCTGATGCAACTTGCTTTTCGCCAACGACCTCAACCGATGACATTGATGACCTCCAATCCTGATACTGCTGGTGATTTGGCTACGCCTGCCATTCAGGCCAAGGGCATTGAAATGGCATTCCAAGTGGGCGATCAGCAGTTCAAGGTTTTGAAAGGCATTGATCTAGAAATTAAAACCGGGGATGTCGAATTGCTGATGGGGCCGTCAGGGTCGGGGAAAACGACGCTGCTGTCCATCTTAGGGGGCATCCTAACTCCCACCAGTGGGCAGGTTTCCTTGCTGGGCCAAAGCATCACGGGACTGCCTCGCCATAAGCTATCCAAGTTTCGCTTGCAGAATATCGGCTTTATCTTTCAGGGCTTTAACCTCTTTCCTGCCCTAACGGCAGCGGAGAATATTGAAGCGACCCTGAATTTAAAGGGGATTCGCGGTCGAGCGGCAAAGAAGCAATCGATCAAGCTGCTGCGGCAAGTGGGGCTGGCGGATAAGACCCGAAGTCTGCCGCGGGATTTGTCTGGGGGGCAAAAGCAACGGGTTGCGATCGCAAGAGCGTTAGCCGGAAATCCCAAGCTGATTCTGGCGGATGAACCCACGGCTGCCCTAGACTCTCAGCGGGGCCATACGATTATGGAACTGCTGCGCAAATTAGCCAAGGAAGAAGGTTGTACGGTCCTCATGGTGACCCATGACCCCCGGATTATGGATATCGCCGATCGGGTGGTCTATGTAGAAGATGGGCTGATCACACCGAAACCTGCCAATCCCTCCTTTGTACATAAGCCTGAATGATGCATCTTGGCCTCATTTAGTGATTCCATTTCAAGGTTAGGGAAAAACAGGATAACAGTGACAATCACCGATTTGCATCTTGGAAGACAGTTGCAGCTTCCTGAAACGAAACACCATGCTTTTGAATGCTGAAAGTGGCTTTTTGAGAAGCCCATTCAAACTGCATTGTCTAACACTATTCGAAAACTATTTCATCAGGTTGGGCTAGCTGATAAAACGTGAAATCTGACGGGCGATTTATTGGACGGGCAGAAACAGCTGGTAGCGATCGCAAGAGCATTAGCCGGAAAGCCCAAGCTGATTCTGTCAGGTGGAACCCACGGCTACCCTGGACTCTTGGCCAGGCCATACGATCATGGAACTGCTACGTAAATTAGCCAAGGAAGAAGGCTGCACGGTCGGGCGCTTTTGCCAGTTGTGGAAGGGCTAAGTTTACCTTGTTGTGACACTGGGGAATAAGACATCAACAAGTATCAAGCACTTCTTGGCACCAATCGATCCATTCTTTCTCGTATCGAATCCCTCGTCTGAGGGTCAAATACCGGAACTGCAAGGCTGGTTCTGGAGCATCTAACTGCTGAAAACAAGCCTCTTTTTCTAAATAGCGGTCTAACTGTTGTTGATGTAGGGCCTGGCGAGCTTTGACCTGCTGGATCAGCAATGGACGAGGGACATAGGGGCCTGCTAGAACCTTGACCAGGAGATCTTCACGGATGGGGGTCGGTGTGGACGGTTCAGCATACCAGTTCAGTAGTTCTTGTTTGCCCATCTCGGTAATTTGGTAGACCTTTTTATCCGGTTTACCCTGTTGGGGAACCAGCTCATGGGTTACCCAGCCTTGGGTTTCGATCTTGGATAACTCTCGATAAATCTGCTGCTGACTGGCTTTCCAAAAACAGCTCACCGATTCCTCAAAGCGTTTACTGAGGTCATAGCCGCTGTGGGGAGCCTCAGATAGAACCGTCAGAATCGTGTGGGCAAGGGTCATGAATTGATGATGGGGTAGCGTTGACATATCCAACAAGTTGAGTATAAATTATCGAAGTAATACTCAACAAGTTTTATATCAACAAGTTGGATATAAGCAATGGCTCAATCTTCTCCTCCGCTGCCTAACCAGGCCTTTAAACTGTCCGTTTGGAAATCCCCACGGATGCTGGGTTTAGCCGTGTTGACTGTTGGAGCAGTAACTTTTGGCATCAAAACGTGGGGGACGCCTCAGACTGGCCCCGCTCCCAAACAAGCCATCTTGCCCGTCACCACCCTGTTCCTGCAGCCTTCAACCTCCTATGACATTCAGCGCACCTATGCCGGGGAAGTGCAGGCCAACCGCACCAGTGAACTGGGTTTTGAATTGACCGGAACCTTGATCGAGATTGCTGTGGATGAAGGAGATTGGGTGCAGCAAGGGATGCCCCTAGCTCGTTTAGATACGCGCAGCTTAGCTGCCCAGCGGCAGCAGCTTTTGGCCCAAAAAGCACAGGCTCAAGCTCAGTTCCGAGAGCTAAAGACGGGACCGAGAACGGAAGAAATTGGCGCTGCGCGGGCGGCGGTGGAGGATTTAGGTCAGCAGCGGTTGCTGGCGGAGAAGCAAAGCAAGCGTCGTCAAGAACTGTATAAGAAAGGGGCGATTTCCCGAGAGTCCTTTGAAGAACGGTATTTTGCCGCTCAAGCCTTGGAAAAACGCCAGGGCCAGGCCCGGAAGCGGTTAGAAGAACTGTTGGCGGGAACGCGGGTGGAGCAAGTGGAGTCCCAGTCAGCTCAGTTAGCTGAAATTGATGCCCGCATAAAAGCCTTAGATATTCAGCGATCTAAAAGTGTGCTGCGAGCGCCCTTTACGGGGCAGGTAGCGCAGCGTCTTATGGATGAAGGGGTGATCTTAAACGGTGGACAACCGATTGTGCGGCTAGTGGAAACATCAAAGATCGAGGCCCGCATTGGCATCCCCCAGGCGATGGCGAGCCGCATGCAGCCTGGTCAGACCTACCCAGTGCAAGTAGGCGATCAGCGCTATCAGGGGCAGGTTAAAACGCTGCTACCGGAGGTGGATAACCAAAGTCGAACGGTGATGGCGGTGTTGACCTTACCCAAGGATGCTGCAGTCTCGATGGGGCAAACGGCCAAGCTGGTGTTGGCTCAACGGCAAACTCAACCGGGATTTTGGCTGCCCTCAACGGCGGTGATTGCGGGAGAGCGGGGCTTATGGTCGGCCTATGTATTGAAATCTACAGATCAAGATCAGGTGTTTAGTGTGGCTCGGCGCGATCTGGAAGTACTGCATACGGCGGGCGATCGCATCTATGCTCGCGGCATGCTGAATCCCCAAGAGCAAGTTATTGCCAAAGGCACCCACCGTCTCGCTCCTGGCCAACTGGTCAAAGTTGCCAACACCAAAAACTAGCGCGATACCGAAACGATACCGAGGCCGTATCACCATGTTGAACCTGTTCTACCGCAACCGCCAGTTACTGATCCTGTCGATTGCCCTCATTGTGGTTTGGGGCTTGTCCTCTTTTCTGACCTTGCCTCGGCTGGAGGACCCGGAAATTACACCTCGGTTTGCCACGGTGACCACCTTTTGGCCAGGGGCAAGTGCTGAGCGGGTGGAGTCGCTGGTCTCAGAACGGATTGAGACAGAACTACAGGAAATTGAAGAGATTGAAGAAATTGACTCCACCTCCAGTTTGGGGGTGTCCGTGGTGGTGGTGGAACTGAGTGATGCGGTTCCAGATGTGGATCCGATCTGGGCTCAGGTGCGGAGCAAGGTGGAAGATACGATTCCAGCCCTACCCCCCGATAGCCTAAAGCCGGAATTTGACCAGAGTGATCTCAAAGCCTCGGCCTTGATTGTGGCCTTGATCTGGGATTTGGAAGGTGAGCCTAACTACACGATTTTGACGCGGGTGGCGGCAGGGCTGGAAGACCGACTGCGCGGCATTCCGGGGACGGACAAAGTCGAGGTGTTTGGTGACCCCCAGGAAGAAATTCTGGTGGAAATCAATCAGGCTGAGCTGGCGAATTTGGGATTAACCCCGGCTGAAGTGGCACGGCAATTGCAGGCCAGTGATGCCAAAGTTTCAGCGGGGACTTTGCGGGGTGAGGCGGATGAGTTTTTGCTGGAAGTGGATACTCAACTGGAAACCCTGGCCCGAATTAAGACGATTCCGATCCAATTGGGCGATGCAGGGCAGGTGACCCAACTGCAGGATATTGCCCAGGTCACCAAGGGAATCCGCACGCCCCTCGATAGCCTTACCCTGATTAACGGCAAGCCAGGAATTACCCTCTCTGCTACAGTGGAATCCCAAGAGCGAGTCGATCAGTGGGCGCAGCTTGCTCGTCAGCAGATCCAAGGCTTTCAGGCCAATCTGTCGGACGGCATGAGTGTCGAGGTGATCCAAGAGCAAAGTCAGTATGTTCGCCAGCGGCTGAACGGGGTAATTACCAATCTGGTGGTGAGTTCGGTCTTGGTGATCGGCATTTCTGTGGTGATGCTGGGATGGCGGGCAGCCCTGATTGTGGGCACGGCCTTACCCCTAGTCACTCTGGCGGTGTTTGGCTGGATGCAAGGACTGGGAATTCCCCTCCATCAGATGTCAATTACGGGCTTGATTATTGCCCTGGGATTGCTGATTGATAACGCCATTATTGTTGTGGATGAAGTCCAGCATCGATTGCGAGAGGGATTACGGGGTGCGATCGCAGTTCGAGAAACCGTGCAACATCTGGGCATTCCGCTGCTGGCCTCGACCCTGACCACCGTGTTTGCCTTTGTCCCCATTGCCACGTCTAAAGGGGGTACCGGAGAGTTTATCGGCACGATTGGTTTAACGGTTATCCTAGCTCTCTTAAGCTCCCTGGCGGTGTCCCTGACGATCATTGCTGCTTTAACCGCAATTATCGGCGTCGGCCAGTCTGGAACGAAAGGGCCTCGCTGGTTGCGCAAAGGGGTGTCTAGTCCAGCCCTGTCCAGGGGCTTTCGGCATCTGCTGCGGCTCACCTTAGCCAAGCCGATTCTGGGGATTGGCCTCTCCCTGCTGTTGCCTTTGGTGGGCTTTAGTCAATTTGCCGCCTTGCCCCAGCAGTTTTTCCCACCGACTAATCGGGACCAGATCCAAATTCAGGTGGAAATGCCCACCTCCTCTACGATTACCCAAACCACGGAAACCGTGCGCGATCTGCGGGATCGGATGCTAGCCCATACTGAAGTGGCGGAAGTCCAGTGGTTTATTGGTGAAAGTGCGCCGCGCTTTTTCTACAACATCAATAGCATCCGCACCAATGTCCCGGATTTTGCCCAGGGCATTGTCCAACTGGCCTCTACAAAAAATCTCAGCCAGACCATTCAGTCCTTACAGGTTGAACTGGATGCCGCCTTTCCCCAAGCCCAAATTTTGGTCAAACAGCTGGAACAAGGCCCTCCCTTTGGTGCACCCATTGAGATTGAAGTGTTTGGTCCTGATATGGAAACTCTGCGGCAGTTGGGCAATGAACTCCGCACCCTCTTGGCTCAGGAACCCGAGATGGTGCAAACGCGGGCGGTGATTAATGAAGCCCTGCCGAAGCTGGCCTTAAATGTGGATGAAACCCAGGCTCGGCGGGTGGGCTTGAGTAATGAAGCTATTGCCCGTCAGCTCAATGCCTATTTGGATGGCAATACAGGGGGTTCACTATTGGAGTCCACGGAGGATCTGCCCGTGCGGGTGCGCTTGTCGGATACGGATCGTGACATCTCTGGAGCTATTAGGGAGTCAAGATGGGCAGGTACCGTTGAGTGCGATCGCAGACATAAATCTAGTGCCCAACCTCGCCACGATTACCCGCCGCGATGGTCAGCGGTTCAATACAGTGGAAGGCTATTTGCAAGCAGGAGCCCTGCCCGATACGGTGCTCAAACAGTTCCAGGCGCGACTCGATCAGAGCGAGTTTCAACTGCCACCAGGTTATTCCATGACCTATGGCGGCGAAGCGGATGCTCGTGGCAGTGCGGTGGGGAATTTATTAGCCACTGTTGGCTTGTTGGTGATTTTGATGACCGCGACCCTCGTTTTATCCTTTAATTCGTTTTTACTGGCGGGTCTGATTGCCCTAATTGCCCTTCTTAGTATCGGATTGGGAGCCTTTGCCCTATGGGCATTTCAGTCCATCTTTGGCTTTACCGCGATTTTAGGCATGTTGGGCTTAATTGGTTTAGCGATCAATGATTCGATTGTGGTGTTAGCGGCCCTGCGGGAAGATGAACGGGCTTGTCAGGGATCGCGACGGGCGATTGAGCGGGTAGTGTTATCTTCTGCTCGACATGTGGTGGCGACGACGTTAACCACCATTGTGGGGTTAGTACCTCTGATGGTGGATGAGACAGGATTTTGGCCACCCTTGGCGATTACGATTGCGGGGGGCTTATTGGGGGCTACCATTCTTGCTTTATATTTTGTGCCCTGTATCTTTCTACTCATTCATCGGAAACCTCGCCAACATCAGGTCAAGTCGGTAGTTGTGATGTCTGCTTAGCGATGAATGATGCTGATAGCTGTGCTGACTATGGATTGCTCCTGCACTCCATATAAAAATCGATGTTGGGCCTTAATGACCTCTGAGTAAGCCGTATAAAGTTTGTTTGATTCAGCTTGATCATCTTTGTGAATCAACACATGTTGACCTAAACTTCGCAAAATGCTAATATTTTTCTATATGCGGGGGTATTGATATGACAGCTAAAAAGAATGCACGTTATTACAAAAAGCCGACTTGTGCGGTTTTGGGAAAATCATCCTACTTCTAAATCGAGTCTTCTCCTCTGGTTTAGACTGACAACACAAGCCCATTGGAATAACTTTGTTGAGTTACGCCAAGTTTTCCCCTCTGCGGATCAAGTCAAAAACTTTACGGTCTTTGATATTGGCCGAAGCCATAGGCTAATCACCTTAGTTGATTATCAATATCAGAAAATATTTATTAGACATGTCCTCACCCATGCCGAATATGACAAAGAGGACTGGAAAAAAGATAAGTGGTTTGACAACTAATGCCAAATATCTCGAACTACTGAGTCAATTTCCACCTCAGCCAATTACCACCTCTGAAGATCTAGATGCGACCCAAGCCGTCATAGATAGTCTCCTGGATCGAGCAGCTTTAACTCCTGAAGAACAAGCATATTTAAATGTTTTAGGCACTTTAGTTTGGGAGTATGAAGAGCAAAACGTATTTATTCCGAGTCTTTGTGGTGTTGAGTTGCTTAAAGCATTAATCGCTGAATTTCAGCTCAAGCAAAAAGATTTAGTGCCGATCTTTAAAACAGAATCAATTGTTTCTGATGTTTTACATAGCAAACGTAAGTTGACAGTTGAGCATATTCAGAAGCTTGGAGAGTTCTTCAATATTTCTCCAGCCGTTTTTTTTGAAGACCCATAGGTGCAATCTCTGACTTTGGAAGGCTGGCTAAGCTAGTACGAGACGTTCAGTAGTCACGGTGGAAGATAGTGGTGATTGCTGTTAGAGCTTGGTTGGCCACATACGATACTGGACCATTAACCGGCATCGGGCTGCGTTCTAGTCTCGATCAAGATGTATCCCACTCCTCAATTCCTTCTATAATCCAAGAATGAGTAGTTACCGCTCCCCTCACCACAGTGTGAAAGGGAGCCTTTTCCTTGGGTGGTATCAAAGTCGCTATCGCTATTGATACTCAGCTCCCGCCAAGCTTATCGGCAATCCGATCATTCCAATCAACGTTTAGTTCTTGCCGATCCATTTGCCAAGTTTTTGGGACAATTTCTTCTTCAGCAAACTCTACATCACCCGTTGGCGGGATATCTACAACATCCACTAGATTCTCCCCCAACGTCTCAGCAATTTCCCAAGCATCATCAGGATCTTCGGCCTTGATCAGTCGAACCAGCGGTTTACCACTGTCCTGTTCGTAAATCGCATAAAAGTCCTTATCAACAATGTCTAACTGACTCATGGTTGAAGCTCCAAACTGGATATCAACAGTTCTAAAGTCATCGTCCCATAAACAAGAGCAGGGCAGAAATGACCTGCCAACAGAGGCCCTGCTTCGGCTTAATCGATCTTGCTTAAGACTAAGAGAACAGCACTACTCAGCAGTGGTAGCTCTTTTCGGGATGGGCAAAAGTTTTGAGACTCGCCCCATATAGTCTTTGTACTCCTGCCCCAAAGTCGCCATTAGATCCTTCTCTTCGTAGTACAGACCAATAAAGATATAGACACTCATCATTCCAGAGAGCATCAGATGCGTCGTGGTCATGGTTGGTGCAAACCAAATGCCGATTAATACACCGAGTTGGATCGGATGACGGACCAGCTTGTAGAGAAACCGATCGGTAAAATTGGGTGCTGGTTCTGGCTTATTCATAAAGTTGAAATAGACCTGCTGCAAGCCAAATAATTCGAAGTGGTTGATCACAAACGAAGCCAGAACCAGCAAGACCCAACCCACCAACTGACCCGCGATAATAGTTGTCCGGGCAATCGGATTGTCAATTTGCCAGAGGGTGCCAGGCAACGCTTGTCAGAACACACCGATCAGGCACAAAATCATCCCCGAGAGCAAGACATAGGTGCTCCGTTCTGCAGCGTTGGGAATCATTTTGGTCCACGCGGTCTTAAATCCAGAGCGGGCCATTACAGAATGTTGGAGTCCGAATAACAGCACCAACCCCACATTGATCAGCACTGCAATCCCCAGTGGGCCAGGGATACCTGAGTCGATGTGAACAGGCATAAACTCCCAACCACCAATAAACAGAATAAAGAAGACAAGTCCACCCAGACCAACAAAATAGGAGAAAATGCCATATACGAGAATTAAGTAGCGCCCCATACCCTTATTTACCTACATACCGAATCATTTTTGGCTTAATGTATTGTTCAGAAAGTTAACTGAGCGAAGTGTGTAATACCTTGCCCAGCATGGTTTTCCCTTTGTTTTGGTATTATGCACGAACTTTAGAATGCACCAACCCGACGGTAACTTTTCTTGAGAAGAATTGTGGTTGTGGCCCAATCGCAACGTGTTCGGTATGACCCGAGTTAACGAATGGAAAGGAAGATCCTCTGAAGCGTTTATGTTCTCCAGCACACTCGTTTGTGCCAAGCATTGGCGCTAGTCATACCTGTCAAGGGAAAAGGTGCCTTCAAGGGGGTTGTGTTGGTGGATGATCAGCCCACGATGTTCCTGCTGACCCATTGGTTGATATGGACCTGATAGGGATAGAAAGGGGATTGATAAAGCTCAAGTACGCTGAACCTCGAACAGCAGTCATACCGTGTGATTACTGTAGTGGCGACCCTCGATAGGCGATAGAAGACCCACAACTTTATGTATCAGTATTGATTTGCAGGCAGAATCTTTATGGCAATCCAGTCTTCTTTCTTCTCTGGCCATAAAGTGCAATATTGAAAGAAATTGAACCATCATTTTTTGTGGTTTTTATTTCTGCATCAATTATTTAACTCACTCAATTAAAGAGTTTCGTTGTGCATAAAAAGATCGCGTTACCTGCCATTCACCCTGGAGCTATAGGCATCGGTTTATCAGCATTATTTGCAGTAGGGTTCTGCCATCAGAAAGCCTACTCCAAACAGCTTGACGCTTCTAATGTGACTCAAAAAACGCTTTATGCCAATACGAATGTGAGTAAAAAAGCTAACTTTGCCAGTGTAAGTGATGGGTCGTTTGATAGGCATCGTTTCACTTTTAACGGCAAAGATCTTGGCCACGTAATGGCAGACATAGATCGAGAAAATATCGGCGATAATAAGGGTCAAGATGACATCAGAACTGATGTCTGGATAGAGAGTTCTAAGCAAGACGAGGTGCTGAACATTGCCTCTTTACCTGCCCCCCTCTTCTCTGAGATTCAGCAGTTAGAGACAGTGATTACGTCCAGTGGAGACGCCGCAGATATTTTTGTTCCTCGAAGTGCCAAATCTGATCCGGCTGCCAAGCCTTTTCCTGTGGCGCTGTTGCTTCAGGGAGCTAATGTTGACAAATCCCACTACTCTGAATATGCCAAAGTGGTTGCGAGCTATGGCTTTGTAGTCGTCATTCCCAATAACTTAAGAACTTGGCCTTTGCCACCCCCTGCGCCAACCACAACAGGGTATTACCCTGAGTTGAAACTGATCAATGAGGCCTGGAATTTCATCAAAGATCCGGCTGTTTCTCCTGTGGCAGAGGTCATCAACCCAGAGCAATTGGTACTGCTAGGCCATTCGTTAGGAGGGGCTGCAGGATTAAACGCTGTTCAGGGAGGATGTTCAATTCCTAAATGCCTTTATGGTGAATTCAAGCAACCGGAAGCATTGGTTGCCGCTGTTTTCTATGGTACTCACCTTAAGCCCTATACGGGTGGCCCTGTTCCCCCCATTAATAACGACACGATACCCACGGCTTTAATCTTGGGTGAAAAAGATGGGCGATCGTTTCCCGAGAAAACGAAAGAAACCTATCAACAGTTGGGGAATCCGACGAAGGTGCTGGTATCCGTCACAGGGGCCAACCATTTTGGCATTACGAATAGCAATGCACCCAATAACCTAGTCAATACGCCTGCTGTGGTTCCAGCTATTCTCCAGGATCCTAAGGTGCAAGATATTTCTCAAGCGCTGGCAATCAAAACGATTGGGACTTGGACGGCATTATTTCTGCGAGCGACAGTTCTCGAAGATCCAATGGCCTTGGATGTGATCTTCAGTGGCGCTGGAGATAAAGTAGATAACAATGTCAAGGTCATGATGCAAAATCCGTCGCCCTAGATTTGCACGACCTAAAATTTCGTGACTCCATCCAGTAGACGATCCTGAAAAATTACACTGATACGCTTTCATCCCATATTGGGCAATCTAGAAATGAACTCTAGGCTCGGCCATTCAGAAAAAGATTGAATATGTCAATCAATGGGTTAGAAATGGCGAACATCTAACGTCTATATTCATGGACCAGAATATTCACTTTACGATCTTATCTTGTTGGCATTGGGCTACTGCCCAAAAGGCGAAAATAGTCTTCTTAGAGTGCATAATATAATACTTATACCCAAATAGAAAAAATCAGTATGAATTCTTTTATTGATTCAAATATTTAGAATTTTCAGGGTAATTATGCCATTTCTTCGGTTAATCTCTGATCTCAATTTTTCGGGTGTTATCTATCGTTCAGTATAGACTCATTACATTTTTCATGAATTTGGGATTAATCAGCCATATCCCAAGTGATTAGCAATTCAATGTTGGGGAAATTTGTTCCAATGCGCCAAGATGTCGACCAATATTTTTCTGTACTTATTCGTCAAAAACTCAACTTATGTCTCTCGGAAGGCTGGGTTTATGGACAATTGAAACAGGAGTTCGCACTTGAACAGGATGAATTGGAAGAACTTGCCAGACGCTTGGGGTTCCGGAAAGGTTGGAATCCTGGTCTGAAAGACTTACTGGAATACCAATGGTCTAAAGATCAAGAAACCGTTCGGACTTTGGAGAGAATTCGGGGAAAATCTTTGGTCCCTAAGCCACCCCAGCGCACAAATCGCAATCCATCGCATCAAAAGAGCAAGCATGCTGAGACTTCGTCCGAGCAGAATCAAAAAAAGAGCAAGAATGCACTGCAACGCTCGCTTAAACAACTCCATGCGCTAACTGGACTGGGTACGGTTAAATCTACAGTCCAGGAGTTAGTCAATATCGCTAAGGTCTCTCAGATGCAGGCGAAAGTAGGCATCAAATCGCCTGCTATTACGCGACATCTTGTGTTCACAGGTAATCCCGGAACGGGCAAAACTACGGTAGCGAGACTATTGGGGAAGATTTATCAACATCTAGGCGTGGTCTCAAAAGGACACTTTGTCGAAGTCGATCGCAGTGACTTAGTGGCGGAGTATGTGGGACAAACAGCTCCCAAAACGACCAAGGTGATCGAGTCGGCCTTGGGAGGGGTGTTGTTTATTGATGAAGCCTATGCGTTAGTTCCGGATGGCCGTAGGGATGTGTTCGGCCAAGAAGCCATCAACACACTCCTAAAAAGGATGGAAGATTGCCGAGATGATTTGGTAGTAGTCGTTGCAGGCTATAAAGCAGAGATGTCTCATTTTATTGACTCTAACCCTGGTTTAAAGTCTAGATTTTCTCGAACTATCCACTTTGAAGATTATGCACCATCGGAATTAGCAGATATTTTTAAAGCGAGTTGCGAACAACATGGCTATCTACTCTCGGATAAAACCTTAGAGTCGATGCGCCATTTAATTCGCCAATTTGACTCTCAAATCGGTGAGCTTGGTAATGGTCGATTTGTACGAAATATCTTTGATCGCTGTGTAGCCATGCAATGTAATCGTTTGGCTGCTTTCACAAAGCCCACCAAGAACGATTTAAGGACGTTTCTGCCTGCTGATATTCCCACTCATGAGCAGCTTGCCAAGTCTCTTTTATAGCAAGCGGCAGGGTGCAGTATTTAGCCCAAAGCTGAGCGGCAGGGCATCAGATGCTGAGTCTTGCTGTGGTGTTTTGGGAAATAGCGTTGGCACAATGTGCTGATCCTGATGCATATACAAGCTGCGATCGCACGATAGTTTCATAACATTTGTATGGCACTCTATCAGAGCCTGAGGGAGATGCATTCGAAGATGACACCAACTTTTTTTACCTGGCTTTTGCTCATCTCCATCTGTTACAGCTGTTTGGTATACCTCGTGAGTGACTTAATTGCGCTCGGGGCTTGGTTCTTACTATGGTTAACTTCACTTCTCTTCTCTGTGACGGCAGTGTTTGCTTTTAGATGGCAAAGATGGCGTTATCTTTTCCTGATCCAGCCCCTGGCAGTACTAGTTGCCTTCTTCTTCTGGTCACCGATTAGGCCTTTTGTGAGCTTTTACTTTTCTCTGCATCCAGATATGACACTCCCAGAAGTGAGAGCTGCCGTTATGCAAAATTATGCGGGTACATCTTTCCGATTACCCAGTGAAGAGAATTGGAGGCCGAATCAAGAGGAAAAGAAAGCCGGTATCTCCAAAAAGCTCTATCTAGTTGCCCCCTATAACGTGATTCTTGACTGTGATGCAATCTTCATCTGTTTGGATCGCCATAGGGTGTGCCGTCCTTATGGGTAAATTGCCAGTGTACCTCAACCCATTTTGCCATTAGGTCATCATCAGGATATTCAACCTGGTCATCAGGGGTGCGATCGCCAATTTCTAGATAAACTGCATCAGCACCAGACTCATTACATAAATGGTGACCATCAGCCTCACCAGCCGGGAAACCAGCCGCCATCCCAGGAGTTAGACAGGCTTTGCCAGCATTGGTTTTCAGCATTAGCTCCCCTTCTAGCACGTAGATAAACTCGTCTTGTCGACTATGCCAATGACGGAGGGCAGAGCAACTGCCGGGCGTTAACCGCACCAAGTTGACGCCAAAGTTCTTGAGGCCCGCCGCATCACCGAGTCGTTGTTTGCTACGACCTGCGACTTGCGGTTGAAAGCGTACGGGATAGTTAGAGTGGGTGTGATCAGGGATACGAGCCAAATCAAGGAGCATGATGAGCCTTCCAGTCAGTTGTTATGATGATTGTGCCAGGTAGAAGACACCTGTCTGTATTCAGGTATAGATTTCATGAAATGGGTCAAAGCAATTGCCGGTATTGCTATCGCTGCTGGCATAGTTGTTGGTTTTAAGTTTTATCGTAAATTTCAGATGGCCGGTGATGTGAGGAATAAATTATTGGCTGCCTGTGCTGAGAGTACTCAATGTGCCACATCTGTGAACACTCACTTTGATCACTGCTTCGATGCGAACTACGATTGGGGAAATCGACAGCGCTTAGGTAATCTGGACGGTCCCAAATTTGCTGATTGCATCAACGAGAAAGCGGATGAATACTTTACCCTTCAGCCTGAATAATCAGCCCTCAACTCAATTGAGGCTGACACTCAAACTGCCCCAAGCATTAGGTTGTGCTCGTGCCTAGATATTAAACCAAGTGCTAGAAACCTATATTACGAGTGAAAGGGAGTATCTTGAAGTCATCCAACAAGGCTTAAACAAACTGGCCCAAGGGAATGTGGTTGATTATTCAGAAGTAGTTGCTGACGGGTCTCAAAAAAGCACAATATCGGACTAATGCCGTATCGCCCATAATCAAGCGCCTGCGATTTCTAGTGCTTGTTGGAGACGTTTGAGATCTTCGCCCCGCTGATGGAGGAGTAACCAAGACTCCATCAAATCAGGCCCCTTCATATCTCCGGTGAGTGCAGCACGAAGCGATCGCATCACCAATCCCTTCTTCAGCTTGTTGGCTTTCACCGTCGAATTGATAAACGATTTTGCTGCTTCTGCCGATAACTCAGATCCTTCCACATCTGCAAGCGGGTCAATCACCCCTTGCAAAGCCACTGCTACCCCCTCTTGGCTCAACTGCTTGCAAGCATCTTCCGTCCAAGTCAACTCTCGGGTAAAGAGGAACTGCGTCATCTCAACCGCATCCTTGAGCCTGACTAAGCTAGGCTGAATCAATGCCGTCACTTGATCTAGCCAAGGTCGGTCAGCATCAAGATCAAAGTCATAACCCGCCCCTTGCCAATAGGGAATCAGCGCATCAGCTAACTCGACCACGGGCTGGTCATGCAGATATTGACTACTGAGCCAATCTAATTTGTCCCAATCGAACTTGGCGCCTGCCTTGTTCACACGTTCAAAATCAAACTGGGCAGCCGCATCCCTAAGGCTAAAAATCTCCTGGGTCGGATCGGGGGGAGACCACCCCAGTAGCGTCATATAGTTCGCCAAAGCAGGAGCAGTAAACCCCATCTCCTGAAAATCGGAAATAGAGGTAACGCCGTCCCGTTTCGACAGCTTGCGGCCCTCCTTATTCAGAATTAAGGGGGTATGCGCAAATTCAGGAACCGCACCGCCCAAGGCTTGATAGAGCAAGATTTGTTTGGCCGTATTGGCAATATGGTCTTCTCCCCGGATTACATGGGAAATGTTCAAATCCATATCGTCTACGACAACCGCCAAGTTGTAGAGCGGTTGGCCCACTTCACCAGAGGCGGTGGCTCTAGCAACCACCATATCACCCCCCAGATCCCGTCCCTGCCAATGCATGGGACCGCGAACCAAATCCTTCCAGGCAATCGTTTGGTTGTCGTCAATCTTAAAGCGGATCACCGGCTGGCGACCCTCAGCTTGGAAGGTAGCTTCCTGCGCCGCCGTTAAATGGCGATGTCGATTGTCGTAACGGGGGGCTTCATTCCGCTCCTTTTGAGCTGCCCGCATCGCATCGAGTTCATCAGGCGTGCAGTAGCAGCGGTAGGCCAGGCCCTGATCGAGCAGCTTTTGAATGGCATCTCGATACAAGTCTAGGCGTTGAGATTGGAAATAGGGGCCCTCATCCCATGCCATTCCCAGCCAACGCAACCCCTCCAGAATATTTTCGGTGTATTCCGGTTGCGATCGCGCCTGATCCGTGTCTTCAACTCGGAGGATAAAGGTGCCTTGGTGATGGCGGGCATAAAGCCAGTTAAAGACTGCAGTTCTGGCAGTCCCGATATGAAGGTTCCCCGTTGGGCTAGGGGCGATACGAACTCGAACAGTCACTAAATCTCTCGGCTACGCTATAAACTCCATCCTACCGATAAAGCCACCTGAATAGAGATCCGAAAACCTCCCAGGTGACTTCACATGGAAATATGCAGTAGGAACGGGACTGACGGGATTCGAACCCGCAACTTCCGCCGTGACAGGGCGGTGCTCTAACCAGTTGAACTACAGTCCCCTGTGTTGGGCAACCTTTATTGTGCTAACTGAAATGAGATTTGTCAAACAAATCCTTTAAGTTGCCCGTCAAAGCCACTCAATCAACGACCAACTAGTGGACTCGTTGGGAGAGAAGCTGCTCTTCCAAGGCCGCAATACGGTTATAGGCGGCGGTCAGTTGAGCCGTAAGCCGTTGAATTTGAATCTCTGGTGAAAGGGGTTTGTCGCCTTGCTGCTCCTTAGCATCAAAGGATGTGGTTTCTGCTAGAACATCCTTATGGGTCATACCCGGATCGGTGTGCAAAGAAGATTCACTATAAGTTGCGCCAGGGAACGGCCTTGAGTGGGAATCCTGCTGCGACAGAGTTGTGGTCAATTTATGATCAAGCTGCTCGATCACCTGGTGCAGGGCATCAACCTTATTACTCACCACTGTGAGTTGCTCTTGAACTGAATCCATGGTTTTCCCCTACTGATTTGACTTAATTCTATGGTAAGGATTTCTGGCGGCAAACGGAGCCTTTTTAGAGGGGCAAAACGAAATTAAATCTAAAGTCTTGTCCCAATTTGTTGTGAATAGAGAAGCTATATTTCAGGCTATTTTGGCCAGGGAAATCCTTCAAACAATTACAGGTCTTTAGTTTGCGTACATTTACCTTCAAAAAACTTTCCGAAAACATCATTTCATGTTTATTGATGGGGGGCAGGAATAGACATAATTCGTTAGAAAATAGGTCCTCCTACCCTGGCGGCAAGGGTGATTAGCCTTCCAGAGCGCCAAAATGGGCTAAGCCTCAAAAACAGTTATTTTGATAGAGGTGATGGATTAAAAGTAATGGATCGACGTTTTTTTTTACAGGCCTTGGGGGCGGTTACGCTTCAGCAATTGTTAAGTGCTTGTCAGCAGAATAATCGGAATGTGCTAGAAGTACATTCATTACAGAAAACACTTCCCCCTCAGTTAATAGGGAAATTTCGGTCAAAGTCCCAAGTCTCTTTACAACTAACACTGCAATCTTCTCCCCAAGAAATCTTTTCTCAGTTGGGAAAATGGCATAAAGAAGTCCAGTCTGAAACGGCTGCAGACTCCAACCAAGGTTCGACGGCGTCAACGCCCTCTATTGAGCGACCGTCCAGGCTCGCTAGCCTGGGCGACTATTGGTTAACCCAAGCCATTCAACAGGATCTAATCCAACCGATTAATGTGGAAAAACTGAGCCGTTGGTCCGCCCTCGCCCCTCAATGGCAACAGCTCGTGCGGCGCGATCGCAACGGCCATCCCAAGCCGGACGGCCAAGTCTGGGGGATTCCCTATCGATGGGGGGCCACCCTGATTGCTTATCGCCCCGATAAATTTAAGAAACTCGGCTGGGAGCCTCAAGACTGGTCCGATTTATGGCGACCTGAACTACAAGGGCGAATTAGCTTACTCAATCAACCTCGGGAAGTGATTGGTTTAACCCTGAAAAAACTGCAAAAATCCTACAATGATCAGAATCTAGAGACCCTCTCAGCATTGCCCCAAGCATTGGAGCAGCTTAATCAGCAAGCCTTATTTTACGACTCAACCCATTATCTAGAGCCATTAATCCTAGAAGATACCTGGGCTGCAGTCGGCTGGTCATCAGATATTTTGCCAACCCTAGCCCGGGAGCCAGACTTAAAGGCTGTGGTTCCAACTTCAGGCACCGCTTTATGGGCCGATCTGTGGGTTCAACCCCACCCCCAACAAACGGAAGCCGCTAACCAATGGATGAATTTTTGGTGGGAAGAGGCCATTGCTAACAACCTATCGGAATTTACAGCCGCCGTCTCACCGGTACGCTCCCAATCGCCAAGTGAAAAGTCCCAAAGCCGATTGCTTGTAGTCGACCCTGATCGATATAAACGTAGCGAATTCTTATTACCATTACCCTCCACCACCCTTGAGCAATACCAGAAACTCTGGCAAACCCTGCAAACGAACCGCTAGAAAACCGTACGAGGATAGTTGGGGTTCAACCATAGAGAACAAGGGAGGGGTTTGCGGTTCACATCACCTGGAATGATTCGAGACTGGGCATTCAGGGAACCAGACCGATAGCTTGGGTCGCCTTCAGTAAACTTACAGGTGTAGGCACCTAAGAGCAAATCCTGCGCATCTTGAACAAACAGTTGATATCCAAAATGACTGGCATCTGTGCCAAATTTGAGGACAAAGGCATAGCGCTCGTAGTAGCTATATCGAGTCCAAAGTTCTGGCCGGACAATGACACTGATTTGTTGGGTCCCCACTTGATCGATGCCATAGGCTTGCCAATCTAGGACCAGTTTTTCGCCAAACTGCTGATTCGTCCACCATAAGCTTGGTACTGTAAACCCCTGCTGAGACGGTGTATTTTCAGTGACAATAGGGCCTTTAGGTCTACGCTCAAGTAACTGCTGTAATGCGGTTGGGGTGGTATTACCCAGTGGAGATCGACGAGACTGGGCAAAAGCAAGCGAATCACTTATGACAAATCCCCAACAACTAACCCCTATGCATACACTGAGCTGCATCAGTCTCGGATCAAGTCTCCCCCTGAGGAAATCCACCTGAAGTGGCCATTGTAATTTCATCAAGGATTCTGTCCTAGCATGTGCTTAACTGATCAAATCCCTGTTAATCTACAGCTCTACTTAATCTACAACTCTACATCCAAAATGAGGTTGGTGCGATCACCTTAAGATTGGATACCCTTCCGAATTCCCCCGTGCATCATTCAAAGCTACTCTGGATCTCCTCTAGAATTAGGCTAGCGGCAATTAAGATGAACGTCTATACAGCATCCAATCCTAATTCTTCTAAGACCCATTTTGTGCGAGGTTGAACCGCTTGAACTGCTGAATTTAATGGATGTGCAGATTACAGTGCTTGTGAAAATCACTTTCGAACATTTTGTGTGACACTTGGTATGAGAAGTACGCTGACTAATAGACAAGTGTTAAACAAGTTAAACCATCGAACGGATAGAAATTGGCCGAAAAAAGCAAGCTATGAAATTCTGACAAAAAAAACTTGAGGAACAATAAAAAAATATTTAATTTTCTTTGGGATATTGATTTTGCTCTTCAATGAATATCCACAAAAAGAAGACCTTACTCAAAGTGTGCCTCTATTTTTGGAGGATTAGCGACTACTATTCCTTTTCCTAGTAAAGACTAGCGCGAGGTCACGATTGAATCTACTGGAGCGGAGCATTAGCATTAAGCCATCTTGAAATCTATTTCTTGTCACCTAATTAATTGCTGACTCACTAATGGATAAAAATATTTGAGCTAGAGTGCAACTTTTTTACAGGAGGAAAATGTTTTCTTGATCTAGCCACTATTTGGGATGGGCATATTGAATATATTATGTTTTCCTCACACTGAATCCAGGTCAATATCTATTAGTAAAGCATCCTGAAAAATCTATCGCCATGGCTTAGATTGACTGCCAATGAAGTGATAATGTCTCATTCCCAAATCATTCTCAGTAATTATCAGGTTCGAGAGAAATTATACGAAAGCTCAAGGACATTGGTCTATCGTGCTGATAATCTGGTGACTCAGGAGAACGTTGTCCTGAAATTGCTCAAAGCACCGTATCCCACTGCCCAAGATCTTGCTGAATTCCGAAACGAATACAACATTCATCAAGATCTGAATCTGCCAGGTATCGTTAAACCCAATGCTCTACTGCCCTACCACAATGGCTTTGCGATTGAGATGCCAGATTTTGGGGGAATTTCTCTAGCAAAGCTATTCATCTTTTTCCCCCAGACTGACGCACCATCCGATGGAACCGTTTATCCAAGTTCTCTCCCCCTTAACATCTTTCTCGATATTGCTATCCAACTGGCTGCTAGCTTAGAGAACTTGCGTCAACATCGAATCATTCACAAAGACATCAAACCTCAAAATATTGTCGTCCATCCCCAAACTTTGGAGACAAAACTAATAGACTTTGGTCTGTCGTCAAAACGATTGCAGGAAAGCTCCTCTTTACTCAACCCCAAGTTATGGGCAGGGACGTTTGCCTACCTCTCTCCCGAGCAAACAGGACGGATGAATCGGAAAGTGGATTACCGAACTGACTTTTATTCTTTAGGGGTTACTTTCTATGAGCTACTCACTGGACAACTGCCTTTTCCTGCGAATGACCCGATGGAATTGGTTCATTGTCATATTGCTCAACGACCCGTTGCCCCAGCAGCGATCAATTCCGAGATTCCTGAAGTTCTCAACCAGATTATTCTTAAACTGATGGCTAAGATGCCCGAAGAGAGGTATCAAACCGGCTATGGGTTGAAGTTTGACTTAGAGCAGTGTCGCCATCAATTGCAGCAGCAAGGAAGCATCCACACTTTCGGGATTGGCATGGAAGATCAGTCTGAAGTTTTTGTGATTCCCGAGAAACTCTATGGACGAGACTCGGAAGTTGAAATACTCCTCAACACATTTGAACGAGTTGCTCAAGGAACCACTGAACTGATGTTGGTATCTGGGCAGTCTGGGGTTGGGAAAACCGCGGTCATTGGCGAAATCCATAAACCCGTTGTTCGCCGACGGGGATATTTCATTCAAGGTAAGTTTGATCCACTCAAGCAAAGTATCCCTTTTTCGGCCCTTCTCCAAGCGTTACGACATCTTTGTCAGCAGTTACTGATGGAAAGCCAAGCTTGCCTGAAACGCTGGCAAACCAAAATTCTGGATGCGGTCGGTAACAACGGTCAAGTCATGATTGATGTGATTCCAGAAGTGGAACTGCTGATTGGTCCTCAACCGCCTGTCGTTGAGCTGGGTCCTGAGCCTACCCTCAACCGTTTTAATTTTGTCTTCCAACAATTTTTCCAAGTTTTTCCCAGCATTGATCATCCCCTTGTCCTGTTTCTGGATGATTTGCAATGGATTGATTCAGCGTCGCTGACATTCCTAAAAAACCTCTTGGAAGAGGCCAAGACTGGCTATTTACTCCTGTTGGGTGCTTATCGAGACAATGAAGTCCTCGATGCCCACCCCCTGAAGCAAACCTTAAAGCAGATTGAATCGACCCACCTCTTTAGTAATAAACTACATCTCACTGCATTGAAACTTAGAGATCTAAATGTTTGGGTGGCGGATACATTAGCCAGCACGCCAGAGCAGACGCATACCCTAACTGAGCATTTATTTCACAAGACGAAAGGGAATCCATTCTTTTGCCGACAATTCCTACAAACTTTAAGACAAGAAGATTTGATTCGCTTTGACAAAAGCCATCGTGTCTGGGAGTGGGATATTACTCAAATCCAGGCCCTTGCTCCAACCGATGATGTGGTTGAGTTTGTACGTTGGCAGTTGCTGAAGCTCTCTCCCCAAACTCAAGACTTTTTAAAGTTTGCGGCCTGCATTGGCAACCCGTTTTCGCAGAAGACTTTAGCACTCATTGCCCAGTTCAGTGAAGAAGAAACAACTCATATCGTGGGGGAAGCTCTACAAGCTGGGCTGTTGGAGGAAGTTAAATCCATTAAGCTGCCTGACACTGTTCTAGCCAAGCGCCATAAGGATCACCTCCCCCCGGCAACAAATCTAGATTCCCCAGAGGTTACAGAATATCGTTGCGACTATAAATTTCTCCATGATCGGGTTCAGCAAGCTGCATACTCGTTGATTCCGCCGGGTCAAAAAAGAGCCACCCACTTGGCGATTGGCCGACAGTTGCTGAACACAGTCCCTGAAATTGAGGGGGATGAGCAGATATTTGAACTGGTTAATCAGCTTAACCGAGGAGCCACTCTTATCAAAGGTGAGGTTGAAAAAGTCCGCTTGGCAGAGCTGAATAAAATGGCAGCACAACAGGCGAGAGCGTCGACCGCTTATGATCTGGCTGCTGAATATGCGTCAATGGGTTTGATACTCTTGGGGTCGAGGGCATGGCAGGATCATTATGCCTTGATGCTCTCTTTGTCTGAGCTAGCCGCTGAAGCAGCTTATCTCCACGGTGCCATCAGCAAGATGGAAAAATTGGTAGCGTCCATCCTTACTCACACCACCCATCCTCTCGATCAAGTTCGAGCTTACGAAATTCAAATTCAGGCCTATACCTCCCAACACCGTCTGTTGGATGCCCTGGCCACTGCGCAACAAGCCCTTGAGTGCTTTGGTATCGTCTTTCCGGAAGCCCCGGATTCATATGATCTTCAACAGGCATTTCAAGATCTGGCTCAACAAACGGCTTTGGATCGCGTGGCAGAATTGGTCAATTTGCCTGAGATGACCGATCCCGAACAACTTGCGGTGATGGGGATTGCGGCGAGTATGATTCCTGTCGCTTACATCGCGGCCCCCCATCTCTTTCCGCTTGTGACCATTTTTGGGGTTAAAACCAGTCTATTACATGGGAATTCACCCCTTGGAGGATTTTTTTATGCGACTTACAGTATTTTACTGACTGGAATTCTACAGGATATTGAGTCGGCGAAGGCCTACAGCCATTTAGCACTCCAAGTGGTGGAGAAGTTTGACGCCAAACCCGTTCGACCTTCTGTGCTCTATAGTTTGGGGGCGTTCGTTGTTCACGATACGGCTCACCTGCAAGACGCGATCGCAATGTTGCGAGAAGGGTACCAAATTGCTTTAGATACGGGGAATTTAGAGTTTGTTGGCTATTGTGCCAAAGATATTTGTCAGTATTCCTATTTCAAGGGTCAAAACTTAACGACCTTAGAAACAGATATCCAAGCTTACGTCAAACTGCTAGAGAAGTATCAACTCGTGACGACAGCATCCTTTTCTAGGCTGTTTTTACAAGTCGTACTCAATCTTCAGCGGACTGACCTAAATCCGACCCAGTTAGTGGGAGAGGCCTTTAACGAGAATGAAAGCGTACCGGATATGTTGTCCGCAAACAACATGGCTGGCTTGCATTTTTACAGTGTGCATAAGCTGGTGTTGGGGGTGTTGTTTCAAGATCGCCAGAATCTTCAATCTCTGGCCGACGAAGCGAGAGTCTATTTGGAGGGAGGACCGGGTTATTTCACTGGGCCCATTTTTCGATTCTATGAATCTTTAGCATTATTAGCCCTGTCGTCTTCAGGGACTGCTATACCGGCTGACTGGCTCCAGAGAATTAGCGAAAATCAGGCAGATTTGAAACGACGGCTCCAATTCAATCCTGCCAACTATCAGCATAAATACCACCTAGTGGAAGCAGAGCACTATTGTGTCGTTGGTGCTCACTTAGATGCCCTAGAAGCCTACGATCAAGCTATTGCATTGGCAACAGAACATAACTTTGTGCAGGAACTAGCCCTGGCCCAAGAGTTAGCCGCCAGATTTTACTTGCAATGGGGAAAAACGACCATTGCCCAAACCTATATGGTGAACGCCTACTATACCTATGAACGATGGGGGGCAACTGCAAAATTAGCAGACTTGGAAGATAAGTTTTCCCAACTTTTAGCCCCCTTTCTCAACAGCGGCTTACGAATTCAAGCCCTGGAATCGTTCAGTATGGCTCGAACTCAACCAACACACTCCAGTCATGGTGGCTTCCAAGGCTTAGACTGGGCTGCAGTGATGAAAGCCTGCCAAGCGCTATCAGAGGAAATTGAGATTGAACGGCTCTTAGCCACTACCCTGCAAGTTGTGATTAAGAATGCTGGCGCAGAGAGGGGTAGCTTGTTTATGAAGCAAAACCAGCAAATGTGCCTGATGGCTCAATACCCACAAACCTCAGCTTTATTGCCCATTTCCCTCGACCATATTGAGATTGATAGAATCATTCCTTTATCTCTGGTTCACTATAGTGAACGGACGCTCGAGACCTTTGTTATTCATGATGGCCGCACGGAACCGAAATTTGCTGGCGATCCCTACCAAGAAAAATATGCGCCCCTCTCACAACTATGCATGCCCATTGTTCGACAGGGGGAATTGGTGGGATTGCTTTATCTAGAAAACAATTTAACCCCAGGGGCTTTCACTTCTGATCATTTGGAGGTGCTGCATTTGCTAACTGCCCAGGCGGCCATTTCCATTGATAATGCCCAGCTCTATTCTTCAGTGGAGAATAAGATTGCCCAACGAACCCAGCAGTTGCGCACCGCCCAGCTTGAGGCTGAAAAAGCTAACCAAGCTAAAAGTAAGTTCTTGGCGAGTATGAGTCATGAATTACGAACCCCCCTCAATGCCATTTTGGGTTTCAGTCAATTAATGGCTCAGGATGTCAGTCTGCCCAGGCATCTGCAAGAATCACTGGAAATCATTAATCGCAGTGGCGAACATTTACTGGATCTGATTAACGATGTCTTAGCCTTATCCAAAATTGAGGCGGGCAAAACCACCCTTCAATTAGATACCTTCAATTTATATGAATTTCTGCAAGCCATTCAGGGGATGTTGCAGCTCAAGGCTCAAGCAAAAGGGATTGAACTGAGATTTGAGCAGTCTTCAGATGTACCTGAGATTATTCAAGCAGATGAGCAAAAACTCCGCCAAATCCTTATCAATTTACTGGGGAATGCCATTAAGTTCACCGAGATCGGTTGGGTGGCCCTCCGGGTAAGACGCGCCACCCCTAGCCTTGACAAAGGTGGGCAGTCTCCTCCCGATATTAGTGTTCTCATGTTTGAGGTGGAAGATACGGGAGCGGGAATTGCGGCCAATGAGTTGGGTCACGTGTTTGAGGCGTTTGTCCAGACTAAAACAGGGGTGAGATCGCAGCAAGGAACTGGCTTGGGATTGCCAATTAGCCAAAGCTTTGTCCAACTGATGGGCGGAAAACTCCAGGTTCGCAGCGAAGAGGGGATTGGTACTTGCTTTTATTTCGATTTACCCGTCCTACTGACAGAAGTTCGAGTGACCCCAATACGACCTAAACGACGCATCATTGGACTGGCTGAGGGACAGCCCACTCAACGCATACTAGTCGTAGAAGATCAAGCCGATAACCAGCGTTTGTTAATTGATCATTTATCACCCCTGGGGTTTGTCGTCACCGCCGTGAGTGAGGGCCAATCCGCGATTCAATGTTGGCAGTCCTGGCATCCTCATCTTATTTTTATGGACTTACAATTACCAGGAATGGGTGGGCGAATGGCAGCTCAAGAGATTAAACGGCTAGCGGCTGCGGGCAGGGGTCCCGTCCCCATTATCATCGCGCTGACGGCTAATGCTTTTGATGATGTACGCAATCAAGCCTTAGCCAATGGTTGTGATGGGTTTGTCAGTAAGCCCTATATGCTTGCAGACCTGTTGGAGTTGATGGCTCGCTCTCTAGATCTGGAATGGATATATGAAGATTCTGCTCCATCTGAGCCCATTTGCTTACCCGGGCGTTCTCTGACTCCCGAGCATTTATCTGATCTACCAGCGACCTGGAAGGAGCAGCTCAATCAAGCAGCCATGTTCCTTGATGAGGGTAGGGCTACGGCGTTGATTGCTGACCTTGAAGGGGAACATCAGGAAATAGCTGCCAGCCTATACCAGCTTGTTAAGGACTATCAGTTTGAGCAGTTGATCCAATTAACCCGCTCGGTTTAACAGGGGTTCCTGGTCAGATTGCGGATAACAAACAGCATAAACATCTCCACCGACTAAAGCTTGGGGTATGAAAGTCGTCAGCAGGGGAATAATCTGCCCCAACTAGCCCACTAACGCGGGTTCTCCAATTCGACTAGAGAGTGCTGGGGTCGTATCAAATAAATCAGAACAGAGCACCTCGCAGGCATTATTGGGGCTCTCAATCAATTTGATTCGATGCAGGTCTGCCCCCATCTGTAGGATGGGTTCTCGCAAAAGCTTGGCAATATAGACCGCAATATTTTCAGCCGTGGGAACGACCTCCGCAAAGTAAGGAATATCCTTATTGAGAAAGGTGTGATCCAGGGGTTCTAAGACCACATCATCCACCATATTTTGGAGAGCGACGAGATCCACAATCATGCCTGTCCGTGCATCCACCTCGCCTTTGACGGTCACTTCCAGATGATAGTTATGGCCATGCCCATTGGGCCGAGCGCATTTGCCATAGATTTCGCAGTTTTCTTCAAAACTTAGTTCAGGGAGTGCCAATCGATGCGCAGCACTAAAATGACTTCCAACAGTTAAATAGGCGTCCATGCCAGCTCCTTTGTAGTCAGCCCACAGTTTGGGATGTTCAAAAAGTTGAATATTTACTAACGGTAAATGCGGTTCTAACCGCTGCCAGATCACCCGTGCCAGATGCTCGGTCGTGGGCAGGGTTGCCTTAAATTCGGGCCATATCTCATTCAGATAGGAAAAATTGAGAGGGTCAGTGACCTCTCGCTTAATCACTTGTTTGACATCTGAGAGATTGAGGACCATCCCATACTGATCCAGTTCGCCCCACATGGAAACGAACAGTTCATAGTTATGGCCATGACCCGGTGCTTGGGTACAAAGACCAAATTTCGCCTGATTTTCTGATTCCGATAGCTCAGGTAACCAATACCGATGGCTGGCAGAGAACTCAGCGCGTCGGTGGATAACACATTTCATAACAGGGCAAACCGTAGCAACAGCCGTTCTTCATTGGAGACACGGCACTAATAATATTTCTTAATATTTTAACCTATGGTTTCAATTCTCTGGGTTAATCCAGACCCTCATAAGGATTTGAGCCAAGCCAATGGCAAAGACATCAATTTACGCCGACTCGGAACATAGGCTCGACGGGTAAAGACATCGTATTGGTTCTGCTCAATCACATCCAGGATTTGGCGATAGAGCACCAGAGCCGACCATACGGGCCAGCGAGCATCCTTTTCTAGAGTGCTAATTCCTGACTCTGCCTGAGCGAAGTACTGACGAGCCCGACGGATTTGGAATTTCATAAATGCTCGCCAGCGATCATCAATGATGCCATTAAATAAATCCGCTTCGGTGTAGTCAAAGGCAGCCAAATCCTCTAGAGGGAGGTAGATTCGCCCTCGGCGAGCATCTTCACCGACATCCCGGAGGATATTGGTGAGCTGATTAGCAATACCTAAATCGACGGCCTTACTAATAGTGTTGGCCTGATTGTTGAGAATTCTAGGAGGACTCCAGGGAGCCTGTAAGCGATCGCAAAAGCATTCCACCCCCATAATCTGAGCTGACATCAGCCCCACGGTTCCGGCAACCCGGTAACAGTAAAGGCGCAAATCCTCAAAGGTTTCGTAGCGATCGCGGACTAAATCCATTCGCTGTCCAGCAATCATATCCCGGAACGGCTGGATATCTAGCCCAAAGCGTTCCACGGTATCCACAAGTGCGACATCTGGGTCGTCCACAGGATGGCCCGCAAACACAGATTCAAGCTGTTCTTCCCACTTGTCTAGCGTCTCAGAGGTGGTAAATGCTGCCTGAGGACCATCGACCAATTCATCCGTCAGCCGACACCAAACATAAATAGCCCAGACCCCTTGACGCTTTGCGGGCGACATCAGCTGGGTGCCCAGATAAAAGGTTTTGGCATAATCGGCGGTAATTTGCCGACATTGCTCGTAGGAGTCTTCAAGAGACGCCAGTTTTTTGGTGGGTCTTGGAGTTTCAGGCAGTTGCAGCATTCGGGATTGACTGGGAAACTGGCTTGGACGGTGCAGAAGCGTGATTGGAGGACGAAAGGACTTTAGCGCTGTTAATCGCTTGTGCTGTCAGCTTACCAGAAAGCACCGCTCCCTCCATACTGCCCAGATATCGTTGCATGGTGTAACTTCCAGACAGAAAGAAGTTGGGAATGGGAGTTGTTTGGACCGGACGGAACTGCTGTCGGCCCGGAATCGCTTTATAAACAGAGCGGGGTGTCTTCACCACTCGGGCTTTCAGCACTTTGGCTACATCGGGAATTTCGTCTGGAAACAGTTGGGCGAGTTCTGCTAAAGTCGCGTCAATAATATCATCGTCTGATCGGCTAATCCAGTCCTCTGCCGGGGCCAGAACTAGCTCCAACATTGATTTGTCTGGATCGGAATATTCCCGACAAGCGTTACTCATATCGGCGTAGACACTTAATAAGGGTGACCGTGAGAAGAGCAAATGATCAACATCACTAAGCTTGCGATCAAACCAGAGCTGAATGCTGATCACAGGCACCCCTTCCAACTCCTGGAGCTGTTGGAAATAGGGTTTAGCCTTCCACTCGTCGGGCATCATCAGCTTCATGGCGTCTACGGACATAGCCGAGACATAAGCATCAGCGGTGATGGTGTACTCTTCCGAATCAGCAGATCCTTTCATCAAGAAATGATTCACACTGCCATCATCGTTGAGCACAATCTTCTTTAGCGGAGCATTAACCAGAACTTCGCCCCCCCGTTCCGTTACATAATCAACGATGGGCTGACAAAGTCGCTCGGGTGGGGCACCGTCCAAAAAAGCAATCTTTGATCCGTAGCGCTCTTGTAAAAACCGATTAAGGGCCGTCAGGGGAATGGTGGCAGAAACTTCATCTGGGTTGATAAAAGTTAAGGCTTTGGAGGCGGCGATAAAAATATCGGAATTCACCCGGTCGTCGATGCCTTGCTTTTGCAGCCACTCCAATAAAGAGTAACGATCCATCTCTTCGACGTATTTCTGCCCTCGGACAATGGCAGGTAGGAGGCCGATCGCAAATCGTATCTTCTGCTCCCAGGTCAACATATCGTTGTTGCGGAGAATCGAAATAATGACGTTGATAGGCGAGGGCAAGTCCGGCACATCAAACCGTGATAACACCCCCGGCTTTTCGGGCTGATTGAAGATCAAGGCATGCTTTTTCCACTGCAGCCGATCTTCAATATCCAGTTCCTTCAGCAATTGGAGCATGTTGGGATAAGCCCCAAAGAAGGCGTGTAGACCTGTTTCCACCCAGTCTCCATCTTCATCTTTCCAGGCGGCCACCAAGCCCCCCAAGACAGAGGCCCGTTCTAAAACGATGGGAGTATGCCCTTGGTCAACTAAATACTTGGCACAGGAGAGACCTGCCAGACCTCCACCTGCGATCGCAACTCGCATGAATTGTTATGTCCCTTGGATTACAGCGTCTTTTCTTAACCACCGACCGGCCAAGTGGTGGTTCACAGCCCTAATTATACCTTTGCAAACTGTAACAATTCAGAAAATCTGAAAAAAATATAAATTTTTCTAGAATAAGCCTCCACATCAGGGCTTGGGAGAAGAGCAAGCTGCAATATCAAAAGGCAATCAGGTCCAGCTACGGCCTTAGAGTCGGCTTATTCAAAGAACGACGAGGGCTAATGGAGCTGCATCTTTGCCAAACCTGATAAAAAGCAGAACGCACTTCTGGATAAAATCTATAGTTCGTTTGAGGGGTGAGGGTTCGATGCTATCTTATTATTCACGCTCTGCGGGTGTAGTTCAGTGGTAGAACGTCAGCTTCCCAAGCTGAATGTCGTCGGTTCGAGTCCGATCATCCGCTTACTGTGATTTCTGTGAATACTTTGGCTTGCTCCAGCACCAGTTCGATAGCCATAGCTTGCTGATCGGGTGGGTAGCCATATTGTCTGAGCAATCGCTTGACCATGACCTTCATCCTTGCACGAGCAGTCTCTTTCAGATTCCAGTCAATCGAGGCATTTTTGCGAACTCTAGCCACCAGAACAATGGCTAACTCTCGTAACTGATCATGCCCCATAATGTCCTTGGCACTCTGGTTTTGGGCCAGGGCATCGTAAAAAGCCAGCTCATAGGATTCGAGGCCAAGCTCCTCGCCCCGATTTTTTGCGGCTTCGACATCTTTGCTGATTTCAATTAGCTCCTGCATCACATCCGTGACGCTAATCACCTGGTTTTTATAGCGTCTTAGCGCATCTTCTAGCATGTCAGCCAGCTTGCGACTCTGGACAACATTGGTCCGCTGCTGAGCTTTAATTTCATCCCGTAGAAGACGCTTAAGCAGTTCAACCGCTAGATTCTTATGCTCCATGCCTTCGACTTCGGCTAGGAATTCCTCGGAGATAACGGAAACGTCGGGACTCTTGATACCAGCGTCGTCAAAAATGTTGACGACAGTATCGGAGACTAGGGCTTGGTCTACGACTTGTCGAATAGCTGTTTCGATTTCGACGTTACTAAGGCCACCATCACTAGGTTCTAGCTTACGGAGGCTGGCTTGAATGGCCTGAAAAAAAGAGATTTCTTCGGCCCTGTCCATGGCTTCTGGGTTGTGGGCGACAAGGGCATAGATTCTAGAGAGGGCTGTAACCGCATCCATAAATCGGTCTTTGATTTGGGGATGAGCAACGTGGTTGGTGGCGGTTTTAAGCAGGTTGAGTTTATCGCCCGTGCTAGCGGTGAAATAGGGTTGGTAATCAAAGTCTGCCATGATGCCTTCCACCACTTCCAGTTTGGTCAGCATTAGACCTATAGCGACCTCCTGATCGAGACTCAGATCTCCTTTGCCACCGCTTTGAGAATAGAAGTTGAGGGCTTCTTTGAGTTCGTGGGCCACCCCTAAATAGTCCACTATTAGGCCCCCCTGTTTTTCAAAGTAGACCCGGTTGATGCGGGCGATGGCCTGCATCAGGTTATGGCCCTTCATGGGTTTGTCGATGTACATGGTGTGGAGGCAGGGGGCATCAAAGCCGGTGAGCCACATATCGCAGACAATCACCAGTTCTAGGCTGTTGTCGGGATCTTTAAGGCGTTGGGCTAAGACCTGACGATCTTTTTTGCTGGTGTGGTGCTGCACCAGTTTCTCTTCGTCGGAGGCGCTGGCAGTCATCACCACTTTGAGGATGCCTGCGTTGAGGTCGTTGCTATGCCACTCTGGACGCAGTTGGGTAATTTGCTCGTAGAGATTTGCAGCAATGCGGCGGCTAAGGGTAACAATCATGCCCTTGCCGCGATTGGTTTTTTGGCGTTGTTCGAAGTGGGTGATGATATCCTGGGCGATGGTCTCTAGTCGCTGGGTGGAACCGACAATCGCTTCAACACGAGTCTGGTTGGCCTTGGCTTGTTGGGTGGTGCTGAGGTCTTCAAAACTAAGGTCTTCGTCTAGTTCTTCTAGGAGTTCTATACCCTGCTGATCTAGGTCAACCTGGACCAGGCGGCTTTCGTAGTAAATAGGGACGGTGGCTCCGTCTTCGACGGCCTGGGCAATGTCGTAGATATCGATATATTTGCCAAAGATTTCTTCGGTATTTTTGTCGGTTTGGTCGATGGGGGTGCCGGTGAAGCCGACAAAGGTGGCATTGGGCAGGGCATCACGGATGTATTTGGCGAAGCCATAGCGCGTTTGTTTGCCGATTTCGTTACCGTCTTCGTCTTTAAGGGTGACCTGTTTGGCCTTGAAGCCATACTGGCTGCGGTGGGCCTCGTCTGCTAAGACGACGATGTTAGAACGAGGGCTAATTTGAGGATAAAGGGTTTCGCCATCTTCGGGGGCGAATTTTTGCACGGTGGTAAAAACGATGCCACCGGAGCTAACGTTGAGCAGATTGCGGACTGCAGCTCGATTGTCTGCCTGCTGAGGGGCTTGGCGCAGCAGTTGGCGGCATCCAGCAAAGGTATCGAAGAGCTGGTCGTCGAGGTCGTTGCGATCGGTGAGGATGACGAGGGTGGGATTGTCGAGGGCTAGGACAAGCTTACCGCTGAGAAACACCATGGAGAGGGATTTGCCGCTGCCCTGAGTGTGCCAGACCACGCCACCCCGATGGTTACCCCTCTCCCTAAATCCCTCTCCCAAGGGGCGAGGGACTTCTAGATCCCCCTCCCCATGGGAGGGGTTAGGGGAGGGAAGACCTACTTGTGCTGCGATCGCTTTGCTGGTTTGGTCTTTGCTGGTTTGGACGTTGGCCTTCTCCCTAAATCCTTCTCCCATAGGGCAAGGGACTTTTTGATTCTTGGGACTAGGGGAGGGAAGACCTACTTGTGCTGCGATCGCATTGAGAACGGTAGCTAAATCTTCAAAAATGGCCTGGTTGGAGAACCTTAAAACGGTGTGACCCAGAGATGAAAGGTATTGCTCTCTTTCTTGATCTCGATGCTGTTGCTCAGGCTGATTGTGAATGCCGCCGTCTAATTCAATGACCAGTTGATGCTGGTGGCAGTAGAAGTCAACGATAAAGTTGCCAATCTGATGCTGACGCCGGAACTTGAGTCCACAGAACCTTTTTGCTCTTACGGTTTCCCAAAAGATGGCTTCTGCAGGGGTTTGTTTTTGACGAAGTTCTCTTGCTTGTTGAAGGAGTGTGGTGACGGGTAGTCCACCCCGGTAGGCTGCTTGTTCTTCACTGGCTCGGAAATTGGCCCTCTCCCTAAATCCCTCTCCCATAGGGCGAGGGACTTCTTGATTCCCCTCCCAAAGGGAGGGGTTAGGGGAGGGAATATCACACGCTTGCAAAACACATTCAACAGCTTTATTGACGGCGTAGTACTGGTGGTAGGCAGCGACTTTTTTGATGGTGTTGAGGGTGACAACTTCGGTACCGGGGTCCACTTGTTTGACTTTTTCAAAGACGGTGAAGTGGCGGACCAGGTCCAGCAAGGTGTGCTTATTAAGCATCCCGTTGACGAGGATTTCTAGCTCGTTGGTGTTGGGGTTGTTCTCGATGGTGCCATCAGGGAGCTTGCGTTTCCATTGGCTAAAGCGACTGAAAGGTGCAGAGAGGGAACCGGCACGAGCAGAGATACCATCGGAGATGATCAGTAGGGCGTTGTAGGTGAAGAGGCTGGGGATTTCGTACTTGTAGGTTTGGAGCTGGTTATAGGCGGCTTGTAGATTGGCTTTGGCGTCGGTGGCATTTTTGAGTTCGATAACGACCAGGGGGATGCCGTTGATAAAAAGAATAATATCGGGGCGGCGGTTGTGTTTATCTTCGATGATGGTGAACTGGTTAACCGCCAGGAATTCGTTATTTTCGGGGGTGTCCCAGTCGATTAGCCAGAGCTGTTCACCTTTGGTTTCGCCGTTTTTTGTATATTCAACGGTGATACCTTCCGTAAGGTAGCGATGGAAGGTTTCGTTATTGGTGATCAGGTCGGGGCTGGCGATGTTTTGGAGGTCGCGTTGGGCCTGTTGACGATTTTCGGGAGGGATATGGGGATTGATATGGCTGATCGCCTGCCCGAGGCGATCTTTGAGTAAAACCTCACTGAAGCTGTGGCGCTGTTCGAGGCTGAGATAAGTCCCCCCGCCACTGTCTTTGGCCTTCCAGGTGGTGGGCTGCCCTGCAGTTGTTGCTGAGGTCGTGCCGTGACTGTACCGATAGTCCAGCCTATCGAGGAGCTGGAGGTTGTATTTTTCGATGTCGTCTTCGGTGGTGAATTTGCTCACGGTTCCCCCCGTAGAATTCGCTGTAACTCCTGTTGTAAGTCTTCCCGATTGGGCAAATAGAGTTGATAACGGGAGACAAACAGTTGATTGGAGATGGAGCCAGTGGCATATTCCACTAAAATTTCATCCTTGTCTCGGGCTAGGACAATGCCAATCGGCTCATTATCATCTTCGACATTTTCTTCGGCACGAAAGTAATTGAGGTAGAGGTTCATCTGGCCGATGTCTTGGTGGGTGACGGCTCGGGCTTTGAGGTCAATCAGGACAAAGCATTTGAGGATGCGGTGGTAGAAGACCAAATCCACGTAGAAGTGGGTGTTGTTGAGGGTGATGCGGTATTGCTGACCGATAAAGGCAAAGCCTTTGCCCAACTCTAGGAGAAACTGCTCTAGCTTTTCGATTAGGCGCTGTTCGAGGTCGCTTTCCCGCAGGTTGCGTTCGGGTAGATCCAGAAACTCGAAGACGTAGGGGTCTTTGACGACATCCTGAACAGACTCGATGGGTTGGCCTTGTTGGGCGAGGTCGAGGATTTCTTCTCGGTCTTTGCTGAGGGCAACTCGCTCGAATAGGGCTGCGTTTTTCTGGCGTTTGAGTTCGCGGACGGACCAGTTTTCGCGGATGCATTGCTGCTCGTAGAAGGAGCGAGCTAGGTCGTCGGAGACGGCGAGGAGTTCGGTGTAGTGAGACCAGGTTAATTTGCCAGACAGTGTCTGGCGTTTTGGATAGGCCAGGTAAAGCAGCCGCATATACTGGAGGTTGGAGCGGCTAAAGCCTTTGCCGTGGGTTTGTTTGAGGTCTTTTGATAGCTGGGGCAGGAGGCGGGATCCATATTCGGCACGTTCTTGGCCGGATTGTTCGAATTCGATGATGTGTTGGCCGACTTGCCAGTAGGTTTCGAGAAGAACAGTGTTAACTTGTTGGTTGGCTTGGATGCGGCCTTGGGTGAGGCAGGTGGCGATGCGATCGATGAGGGTTTGGTAGGTGTTGGGGGTGAGGTCACTCATTTTGGCTATCTCCTACTCGGAGTTTGCCACTCATGAGTTTGGGAAGAAGGGTATCGCGGACATTAGTAAGCGTTTGTATCTGTTGAGAATTAACTAAGATTTTCTCAAAAAGATTAACAGCATTTTTTTCAAGCGTTGTAAGAGTGAAGAGGTCAGGAATTAGAATTTTTAGCCTTTTAAAGTTAGAAGTTGTGATGGTATCAAATACACTTCCATATGCTTCCCGTTTAAGCTTATCAATCAAATTTCCTATCAGAAGATGACCGAAGAAAATATGTTCTTTTTTTTGAGCTAAAACTCCAAAGTTTGATTGACTTATAGCCATGCTTTCAGAAAGTAGACAATAATTACCTACCGTTCCTCTAGCAGATATAACCGTCGTGTATTGAGGTAAGAGTTTCGCTGCAGATTTTTGCAATCCAAGCTCAGAGATTTGTTTCTCAGTGTGGAGAATGAAATTTTTATTGTGTGATGTTACATCCTTGCCTGAAAGCCATTTGACATCCCCATCCCAATATTCAGGAATACTCGTCTTTGGTGTTCCCCCACTAAACAAATTAAAAAAATCATCAAAATCCCCAAAATGCCAGCCTGCAGGGATTTCGCCTAGCTCTGATGGGACCATTGCGCCGCCGGATGATTTGTAGGGCTTGCCGTCGGTGCTGGGTTTGCCCTGGGCGAAGTCGAAGGGGAACTCAAAATCGACGAACCAATGTTTGAAGAGGGTTTGGGCGATTTTCTCTAGCGTATCGTTTTGTTTGCGGAGGGTATCAATTTTGCGATCGAGGGTTGCCAATATTCTGACAATTTCTTTCTGTGTCTCAAATGGTGGAAAAGGAAGCAATTGTAGATCAAATGTATCGCGAGAAAGACTGGGATTAGAGGTTCCAACCTTTAAATGATTTAGACCGATGTAATTCACTAAATAATAGAAATATCTCAAATCAAGGTCAGAACGATTAGCCGTGACAAAATAGGCTGTATCAATTACCCAAAAGTCTTTGTCACACCACTCTACGCCAAGTGGACCTTGTCCCTTTCTCCCAAGAATCACACCTGGCCCTTTAGTTAGCGAAGAATCATGCCAACCACACCTACCATTCGTTCCATAAACTGGTGTGTCGCCAGAATTTCTGTCACTTTCTCGCAAAGCCTTGCCATAGTTGAGAGTGACTAAATCTTTTGCTGGAACTAATGGCCATATCCAATTGGTATCAGATGAGAAACCTCTGGGATAGAGACCGTGTTGTTCAGAGAGCATATCCTAACCCCGCCAACTGAACCTTAATCTCCCGATCCAGCTCCTCTGCCTCCTTCATCTGCGCTGCTAACTCCACCGTCAGCGCCCCCATCTTCTCCTCAAAGGGAATCCCATCATCTTCCTCCTCCGGTATCCCCACATACCGCCCCGGCGTCAGCACAAAATTATGCTTCTCAATATCCGCCAACACCGCCGACTTACAGAACCCTTTGATATCTTCATAGGCCCTCTCCCCAAACCCCTCTCCCATAGGTAGAGGGGCTTTTTGATCTCCCTCCCTCTGGGAGGGGCTAGGGGAGGGCAACCGTTTCCAGGCATGATACGTGCCTGCAATCTTCTGAATATCCTCCTCTGCAAAGGCCCGATTACGCCGATTGACCATATAGCCCAACTCCGATGCATCAATAAACAACACTTCCCCCTTGCGGTCCCGGTTCTTATTCCCGTTTTTATATCGACTCAAAAACCACAAACAAGCCGGAATTCCCGTGTTGTAAAACAACTGCGTTGGTAACATCACAATGCAATCCACCAGATCGGCCTCCACCAACGCCTTGCGAATCTCCCCTTCCCCACCCGTATTCGACGATAGTGACCCATTCGACAACACAAACCCCGCTGCCCCCGTCGGGGCCAAGTGATACAAAAAGTGCTGCACCCAACCAAAATTGGCATTCCCCTTTGGCGGCACCCCATACTGCCAGCGGCCATCCTGCCGCAGTAAATCTCCACCCCAGTCACTGTCATTAAAGGGTGGATTGGCAATCACAAAATCTGCCTTTAGATCCTTATGGGCATCGTTTAGGAATGAGCCTTCAGGGTTCCAGCGAATATTCGAGCCATCAATCCCCCGAATCGCCAGGTTCATCCGGCATAGCTTGTACGTTGTCTCATTGCTCTCCTGCCCATAGATGGAAATATCATCCAGTCGCCCCCGGTGATGGCTAACAAACTTCTCACTCTGGACAAACATCCCGCCCGATCCACAGCACGGATCAAACACCCTGCCCTCAAAGGGCTGTAGCATCTCCACTAATACCCGCACCACCGCCTCCGGGGTGTAGAACTGACCTCCTTTCTTCCCCTCCGCTAGGGCGAATTGCCCCAAAAAATACTCATACACCTGCCCTAGCAGATCAGCCTGTCGCGGTTCTGGGCTGGGCTCCGCTATCTCTAACTGCCCATCTGCATCCACCTCAGATTTCGCTAGATTGACGCTGCCAATCATATCGATCAGCCCACCTAGCGAAGTGGGGTCCAGCTTCTGCTGCCCATACACCTTTGGCAAAATGCCCTTTAACAGCTTTGAGTTATCCCCCTCAATTGCTTCCATAGCCTCATCCACCCGCTGGCCAATATCCGGCTGCTTCGCTTGGGCCTGCAACGCCGACCACCGTGCCCCCGCAGGCACAAAAAACACATTCTCTGCCTTATATTCATCCGGATCTTCTGGGTCTGCCCCTGCATATTCCCCTTCACCCGCCTCCAACTTGTCGTGTAGCTGCTCAAAAGCATCGGAAATGTACTTGAGGAAAATCAGCCCCAGGACAACATGCTTATACTCCGCTGCATCGATATTCTTGCGCAGCTTATCCGCCGCCTTCCAGAGCTTCTGCTCCAAGGATTCATTACTTTGGGCTTTGGCTTTTTTGGCTTTGGGCATCGTCACAGTCCGAACGTCTGGAGTGTGTTTTAGAGTAGGACCAATCCCCAAAAAATCACCGTATATTCTGATTTCCTTTATCTAGACGCTCATACTCAGTTACTCACCACTCATTTAATGATATGCGTCCTCATGAGTGGGTAGATCCGAAGGAGCATTTTCGTCCAAAATACCCAATCGTATTGCTTTGCGATGGTCTACGACCGGCCTTCGGCCATCACCTCAATCTTGCGACGACTACCATATTTCATCAATTCGGTGATTGGTACCATTTGGGATTCCTCATCTTGATTAAGAGTTTTTGCCTGCTGCCGCCACCGGCATAGTGCTGGTTCATAGCCCTCAGCTGGGCCATCTGATCAGTGTCAAACTCCTTCAAACCCACAAATCAGCACACCATTTGCTCAACAGGCTAGGCGTTAGGAGATGACGGGGAGATCGGCCCCGCTCTTCAGACAACAGCTCTACAGCATCTCTGCGGGAATACAACACAGATGAATGGTTCATCGGTGATTGGATAAATGAATCAAAAAGTAATGGT
>NZ_JANQOP010000308.1 GCF_028285745.1 Acaryochloris sp. IP29b_bin.137
AACCCGTTGATCGCTACTCTAATCACTGCGTCTTATCCTTTATTCAATTAATAACCAATTTCAAGCCAGTAGTGACCCTCAATCATCATATCGTACAAGGCAGCCCTATTCTGCAAAGACTTCATGCCTAATCAGAGAGGGGGAAAAGGCCCCAGCAATGTCGTGAACCACTTGCTAGCACCTTAACTTAACTTTCTTGGGGGCACTCATCCCAAAGCGAGGTAGTTTGCCGAAGACTTGTAAAATCTCCATTCCCCAAAATGAGGTGATCCAGTAAGGGTAAGCCTAATATTTGTGCTCCTGATAGCAACTGCTGCGTAAGGGCAATATCTTCTGGGCTGGGATCAGTCTGACCAGAGGGATGATTATGGGCGATGATCGCTCGCGTTGCGCCCTTGCGAATGATTTCACGAAAAATATCCCGTGGATGGGCCAGGGTTTCAGTCGCCGTTCCAATGCTGACGACTTGAGTCCCTAACAGTCGATGTTTGACATCTAATAAAAGAACTGCAAATCGCTCTTGAGGTTGCCACATTAACTCACCCGCTAGGGCCGCTGCTGCAATGGCCGGATCATCAATAACCGTCAATTCAGGCGGACGGGCTTGGCAAATCCTTTTACCCAACTCAACGGCGGCCAGAATGGCGGTCGCTTTAGCAGGTCCAACCCCTGCAATTTGGGTCAGTTCTGAAGCATTCACATCTCGCAAGACCATCAATGGATCTTGTTGATGTTCACTAAACTGCTGGAGGATATGTTGACCTAACCCTACTGCGGATAGCTTGCCAGGCCCCTGACCTGTGCCCAATAAAATAGCGAGCAGCTCAGCATGGGTTAAATATTTTGCACCTTGAGCCATCAAGCGCTCCCGAGGGCGATCGCTTTCAGGTAAATCTAGAATCCTTAAGCTGTAGGTCATTGCAGGCAGATAACGGGTTCCTAAGTGAAATAATGAATATTGAAACTCGCACTCTCGCTTATTACACCCACTTCGGCAGATCACTCAGACAGGGTAAAGGGTCTACGTTACTCAACGTTTCATTCAAAATCTTTGGGTTGATACCTTGCCGAACGAGTCCGGATTCTCTCAACCGCACTGCCTGCTACTACTCCCAGGAAAACTTTCTTTTGCGCTTGACTGCAACACTAACCACAACCAGCAATACGAAAAGAAAACCATAAAAAAGCAGATCGAAGCGAAAGTGTGAGACATAATAGCTGCGGAAGACATCCCTAAACCAATGGATAGTGAACGCTAAATATCGTTCTTAGCCATTGGCCATCATTGACACTGCCATCTGAGTTACGACATCACTACTGTGAAATTTAACAATAGACCCAACCGTTGTATTGAAGTTGCTGGGAAAACCTGTTGGATTAGCCGAGATGTGACGGTTTTAGCTGTTACTTTTTTCGTTATCGGTGACACGGCCTACATCCCTTTGGGGTTGCGGGGGGACCAAATGCCGACTGAATCAGGAAAGTGGGGTCTACCCGGTGGATATTTGGATTACGATGAAACGGCTGGGGAAGCAGTGATTCGAGAAACTTGGGAGGAGTTAGGTCTCAATATTCCCCATTTGCAGACGCAGTATCCGTTTCAGGGCTCTTTAGACCAGCCTTACTACGTCGCCTCCCAGCCTCTAAGACGGCAAAATGTGTCCTTGCGTTTTCCCATGATGTTCTTTTTAGAAAACACGACTCAACTGCCGCCCCTACAACCCCAAGTTGCCGTGGACGAGGTTGCCGAAACACGCTGGTATCCGTTAGAAACAGCGATACAAATGAAGCTGGCGTTTAACCATCAAGCGATCATGCAGCACTGCTTGGAAAGCTACTACAAAGATATTTGGTCTCCAGCAGTCTTCTCATCTTGATCTGGCCCACAGGCTTACCGACCATGATTGATCGTTGAAGACTAATCTGAATATTTTTTGCTGATATAGAAGGGTGTAGTAGAGCTGTTGAGGCTGCGGCTATCTCTAAAGACCTTCCAACCGTTGTCCAAATCATTGCCTGTGTACTTGAGGCGAAGGCAGTTGAAGGTCTGTACTTCTATATCAATTTGATATTTTCCCTGGAAACGTTGCATTAGTATGGTGAAGATTATTCTTCATCACTGCTAACTTATGGCAGTTAAGACCAAAGCAGGCATCACCCTCACAGCGCATCAACAGAATGCCCTGGACAAACTCCATGACTTTTTAGATAGCCCAGAAAGGCTATTTGTCCTGGAAGGATATGCAGGTACTGGCAAAACTACTCTTTTACAGGCCTTCGTCTCCCAATTAAAAGATCGAGGTGATCGTCGCGCTATTGTTTTTAGCGCCTTCACCAACAAGGCCACCAAAGTTTTGCACCAGATGGTGTCTTCGTGGAAATTGGACGTCGAATGTCTCACCTGCTGCCAGCTTCTTGGGCTTCGCCCCCAGATCAATCCAGAAACTGGGGAGCAAGAATTTATCCCAGATCAAAATGAGCAAAGTTCCTTTGGCAAATTTGCCTTGGTGGTGATTGATGAATGCTCAATGGTCAACTGCCATTTGTGGGAGCTATTGCAAACAGAGCTATACACCTTTCACCTAACCACTCAGATATTGTTTGTGGGCGATTCTGCTCAGCTTCCACCCATTAATGAACCCGCCTCCCCAACCTTTCTTGAAATTTCTAGTAAGGCCCAGCTGACGGAAGTCGTGCGCTATGGCAGTTCTATCGGTGTACTGGCAGAATCCGTTCGTTGCAATTTAGGGACCTACAGACTACCAACCTTCCACACAGATCTCAACGAAGATAAAACCGAAGGTACCGTCGTGCTTCGACAGTCTGACTGGACCAAACAGCTTCTTCGGGCCTTTACCAGTGACAAAGGTCAGGAAGATTCTGATTATGTGCGGGCCTTGGCCTATACTAACCAGCGGGTTGCCGATCTCAACCAGCAAATCCGTAACGCTATTTTTGGCGAAAACGCCTGCCGCTTCGTACCAGGGGAACGACTAATGGCTATGGGGCCTGTATTTCGGCGCAAGGATGAAATTGTGATGCAAACCTCCTCCGAATGCTGGGTGGAGGATGCCTATGAGGATGACGCCTCCGGTTGGCAGGTATGGCGATTATATGTAGTCACCGATGCCAACTTCGACGTTGAGGTTACTGTTCTACATGAGTCCGAACAGCAACGATTTCAGCAAGAATTGAAACGTCTAGCGGAGGCCAGACGGTGGCAAGATTTCTGGTTGCTTAAACAGCAACGATTTGCCAACTTAAACTATAGCTATGCATTAACTGTTCACAAGTCCCAAGGATCTACGTTTCAGAATGTATTTGTTGACTTGCCTAACCTGATGCGCAACCACAATATTCGCGAACGCAACCAACTACTGTATGTTGCTGTAACCCGAGCAGCCAAAAGGTTGTTTGTTTGCAAAGCTCGCTAATCCCTTTTCATCAAGGCTTTCAGGATATGAATGATTCTTTTTTATAATTTCATTGAAACTTCTACAGAAGTTATACAAGAACAACTTGTGGTTGGACATTATCTCAACCGTGGCCTTGTAATACTAATGATGTGAGGAAAAAACAAACTCCTCTAAAACCAGCTCCTAAACCTAGCATCGTCCAGTGAACACTTCCACACTACCCACACCACAATCCCAGACAAATGCCTGGATGATACACCCCGTGATGTTCCACCCATCACGCTCCCAAGAAAATACCCCAACTGCCGAGGCAATTGAGGTACAACTGACACATAATGGGAACACAACAGCGTTTCAGAGATAAACTAGCCCAAATAGAAAGGCAGTTAGCACTAAAAACAAGGGAAAGAAAAACTAGAAAGTAACAGCAGAGCTAACATAATAAAAAGCAGCATCAGACAAAGAAAGCTGAGAAGTACCAGAAATTTTTGCAATTAACTCATCAGCACCATCGACACGTCCATCTTGGTTGGTATCTAGATAAAGATTGATGTCTTGAGATGTAGCTCCTAAAACATAGTCAGACGCTGATCCAGCTAACTGAATTTTGTCTTCTTGGGCGTTAAAGTCAGTAATCACCGCAAAATCATTGGTGCCTGCCAGTAAGTCATTTCCATCGTTATAGAATGCAACTTCATTCCCGAGGATAAAATGATCTTTACCAGCACCCCCTATTAGCCAATCCACTGATCCTTGACCAAAGTTAGCGTTTGGATCGACCCCGATTAAGATATCGTTACCTGAACCACCGATTAGGGTGTCATTGCCAAGGCCACCTTCTAAAATGTCGTTGCCTTGGTCCCCAGACAGGTGGTCGTTGCCATTGTTGCCTAAGACAATATCATTGCCTTTGCCTCCAAACAGCAAGTCATTCCGGCTTGTAGAGACAGATTCGAAAACAGTGACATCATCAAGGTAACCGCCTAAGCTGTCATCTTTACCCGCTGCTCTGAATTCTAGAGCAGTCGTATCGCCTTCACTCGCCTCAACTGTATAGGTATAAGTTTTCCAAGCTTCGGTCTTACTGAATCCAGTGATGGTGTCGAGAAGTTTCCCGTTCCAGTAGACTTCGATGGAGTTACTCGCTGCAGAGACACGAGGACGAGGGGTGTAAGCAAAGGAGATTTCGTAGGTTTTACCTGCTTCAGTATCTAAATTCTGCATCATGCCACTGTTGTTATGGCTATCTAGCTCAACTCGAGCTTTGCCATCATCAGCCTTGCCAAACTGCTGAACTTCAATTCCTCTCCCATGCGTCGTCGTCCATCCTTCGACGGAGCCAAAGACCCCCCAGCGACGCTTGCCGAGCCGATTGTCTTCAAAGCTACCGTTAACCACTAAGTTACGAGGCGCAATGATGTCTTCTGCGCCACCATCGATAATGTCGTTGCCAGTACCACCGAAGATCGTATCGTTGCCAGTGCCACCGTTGAGGATGTCATTACCCTTACCCCCTTCAACATAGTCGTCGCCTTCGCCACCGTATAAGGTGTCACGACCTTCGTTACCAAAGAGGGAGTCGTTGCCTGTGCCGCCGTAAATCAGATCTCGACCTTTGCCACCACTTAAGACATCATGACCAGATTCACCGTAGAGACTATCGTTGCCTGTTCCACCCGACACCCAGTAGTCATCCCCAGTTCCGCCAATCAATTTGTCATGGCCTGCGCCACCTTCTAAGACATCATTGCCATCTTGACCCAGGAGCGTGTCACGACCACGACCACCTTTGAGGACGTCATGACCTGCACCACCATCTACTAGGTCACGACCTGCGCCTCCTTCAGCGTAGTCGTCGCCTTCGCCACCGTATAAGGTGTCACGACCTTCGTTACCAAAGAGGGAGTCGTTATCAGCACCCCCTGAAAGGAAGTCATGGCCTTTGCCACCACTCAAAACATCGTTGTTATCTTCACCGTAGAGACTGTCGTGGCCTACTCCTCCGGAGATCCAGAAATCGTCACCAGGGCCCCCGATTAGCTTGTCATTCCCGGCTTCACCTTCAAGGACATCATTGCCGTCCAGACCGAGGAGAGTATCATGGCCGCTCCCTCCTTTAAGGTGGTCATCATTCCTACGCGCATCTTCGAGGTCATTGCCTTGGCTACTGTATGCAAATTCTTCACCTTTGGTCGTGATGAGGGTGCCATCCCCTTGTTCACCCAAATAGTAATTGAGATCAAGGTCTTCTAGATGAGTGTCTTCTTCTAAAGAGCCGACTAACAAATCGTCATTCTCAGTTCCAAATACCTGCATACTTCTGGCCTTTATCTCGTGTGTATATACAGGCTATTCATTGCAGTTAGCTTGAAGGTCAATAAAAATGCACATAAGAATAACTTATGAATTGCGGCGTTATTGCGCTGCAATCCATTACTGAAAAGGCTTTAGATTTATTTTATTTTCAGGCAAATATTTTTCTAGCCGGAGATGTCATCCGCAGAATTACGTATTTTTCTGGAAAGTTTGAATGACATCATCACCTCAATAACTGCTAACTTATGGAGGTAAATCAGGTTTTAAATATAGGTGAACAGATGGGGGGTAAAAGAACCAAAACTTGGCGAAGACGAGTTTTTGAAATTTTAGAAGTAGCCGATGCCGGCGATCGCGCGAGTCAGATTTTTGATATCAGCCTATTAGCGTTGATCTTGGCGAACTTGGTCGTCATTACCTTAGAGACCGTTAAAGGACTAACACTACAGTATCGGGCCTATTTTGAGACTTGTGAGACCGTTAGCATTACGATTTTTACGATCGAATATCTCCTGCGGATTTGGTCTTGTACTGCGGCCCCAGACTTTAAGCATCCCTTGCTGGGACGGATTAAGTTTCTGTTCACGCCACTGGCCTTGATCGATTTAATGGCGTTGGCTCCGTTTTACTTACCGTTGTTTATTCCAATTGATATTAGGTTTATTCGCTTTGTGCGCCTGCTTAGAGTTCTACGGTTGTTCAAGCTCAGTCGATATTTTCACTCTTTTCAAGTATTGGGGAATATTCTCAAGTCGAAGCGAGATGAGTTATTGGTCACGCTGGTGGGCGTTTTGGGGCTATTATGGTTAGCTTCTACACTAATGTACTTTATTGAGCATGATGCTCAACCTGAGGCATTCGCCAATATTCCTGCCACGATGTGGTGGGGCGTCGCGACTTTGACTACAGTGGGCTATGGAGATATCTACCCTGTGACGACAGCGGGTCGAATTTTAGGGAGTTGTATTTCTATTTTAGGAATTGGGCTGTTTGCATTACCAACGGGTATTTTGGCCTCTGGCTTTACTGAAGAGCTTGAACGGCGTAAACAGAAACTCTCACCCCAACAAAAGACATGCCCTCATTGCGGAAAAATTGTCTAGCCTTACATATTGCTTAAGTCGTTCAGCAGATCTTCGGCATTGGTCTCTAGGCCAACCTGCTCACATAGTCTTTCTCTAACAAGGCTTTTCTCTTCACCCAAGTATGGGAAGTAAAAATCAAACTGGTCAAGATATAGCTATGGGCTAAATTGCTTGAATCCATTCTCGGATTTCGTATTCGGTCCAAATTCCGTTTTGCCAGTAGGGATCGGACTCCACAAGATTGCGCACGGTGGCTTCATCGTCGGCCTCATAGATGCCAAAGACCATTTTGATATCTTGGGTGGGGCCAATCGTAATCAGTGTTCCAGCTTCTTTTTGAGCATTGAGGCCATCTAAGTGAGCTTGGCGATAGGGGGCCCGTTTTTCTAGCACTCCATCGCAGTAACTTCCCCACATGACGTACTTCGGCATTTTGTTGCGCTCCCCTAACACTCTGTGGTGATGATTATAGCGGTCAGGCTGCCTTTTTCTGAGGCTCTTCTGTTGAACCTTCCCTAATTTCTGTACAATGCCCATCAGAACGTATGGGGGCATTGAATGGCACTTAGTGAGTTTCAGGTTTGCGATCGCGATCTTAGCGACGCCTTTCTCCAGGACTATCTCCAGGCGGATCGGATTGCGGTAGATACCGAAACCATGGGATTGAAGCCCCATCGTGATCGCCTCTGCCTAGTTCAGATTTGCAATCCTGAAGGTCAAGTCACTGTGGTGCGAATTGCCCAGGGACAAATGGATGCGCCCAACCTCAAGCAACTGATGGAAACAGACAAAGTTTTGAAGGTGTTCCACTTTGCCCGCTTTGATATCGCCACGCTGCTCCATCACCTTGATATTGAAACCATGCCGATCTTCTGCACCAAAATAGCTAGTAAATTGGTGCGAACCTACAGTCCTCGTCATGGTCTGAAGGAGCTAGTCAGAGAGTTAGTAGGTGAAGAACTCGATAAATCAGCCCAAAGTTCCGATTGGGGGAATGCGGAAAATCTCTCGGAAGAGCAATTGAACTATGCCTCGAATGATGTCCGCTATTTGCTATCAGCCCAAGCCACCCTCGTAAAGATGCTAGAGCGAGAAGAGCGTCTAGAACTAGCCATGGCTTGTTTCCAGTGTCTACCGACTATCGTCACCCTTGATCTGATGCATTTTGACAATATTTTTGAGCATTAAGCCCTTGTGTATCTCCAGCAGCTTCACCTGATCCAATTTCGCAACTATATCGCCCAGCAGGTGGAGTTCTCTGCCCCCAAAACCATTTTGGTGGGGCCAAATGCTCAGGGAAAGTCCAACCTATTAGAAGCAGTGGAGCTGCTTTCAACCTTAAAATCTCATCGAGTCAGTCGCGATCGCGACTTGGTTAAAGACGGTGAATCCCTCAGTCAAGTAACAGCGACCCTCCAGCGGGAAAGCGGCCCTCTTGATTTGAGTTTGACCCTACGGGCCAATGGCCGTCGTACCGCTTCCGTTAACAGTGAAACAATTCGCCGCCAGCTCGATTTCCTCGGACACCTCAATATTGTCCAGTTTTCCAGCCTCGATATGGATTTGGTGCGGGGTGGACCTGGAGAGCGTCGGAATTGGCTGGATGCGGTGCTGGTGCAGTTAGAACCTGTCTATGCTCATTTGTTGCAGCAATATCAGCAGGTCCTTAAGCAGCGTAATGCTTACCTGAAAAATCATCGTGCTGACGATGCGCCTCAGGTTGACCCCCAGCAACTTATTCTTTGGAATCAGCAATTGGCAGCGAGTGGTTCACGGGTGATTCAGCGGCGTCAGCGGATGTTGATGCGTTTAGTTCCCCTGGCGGGCCACTGGCACCAAACCATTAGTGGTCATCAAGAACAGTTGGAAATTCTCTACACCCCTAACGTCCGCTATGACCCGCAATTTCCTGAGCAGCTCTATCCCCAGTTCCTTAGCCAACTGGAAGAGAAGTCGATGCTGGAGCAATTGCAAGGTTTATCCCTGGTCGGTCCCCATCGGGATGAAGTTACGCTCCTGATTAATGGCACTCCTGCCCGTCAGTACGGGTCACAAGGCCAGCAGCGCACGTTGGTATTGGCTCTGAAGTTAGCGGAGCTGAAGCTGATTGAGGAAGTGGTGGGTGAAGCCCCCTTACTGCTCCTAGATGATGTGCTAGCGGAGTTGGATCTGAATCGGCAAAACCAGCTTTTAGATGCGATTCAGACTCGCTTTCAAACCCTGATTACGACCACCCATTTAGGTGCTTTTGATGCTAAATGGCTAGACTCT
>NZ_JANQOP010000036.1 GCF_028285745.1 Acaryochloris sp. IP29b_bin.137
AAGACGTGTGAGTTTTTGGGCCGATTGGTGGGTCGTAAGCCTGTCGATGTGCCAGCGGTGGCAACTCCAGCGGTGGAAACTCCTAACCCTGAGGTGAAACCAGTAGTCGACGAGAAGAAAGATACTCCGAAAGCAAAGCCCTCTGCTAAACCTACTACCAAGACGGCTCCAACGCCGGCAGTATCCAAGGCCAAAACACCTGCAGCGGAGAAGAAGGCTGAGGTGAAGCCCATAGCAAAGCCAGTTGCTAAGCCAACAGCACCAAAAACCGCTGCTCCAGCAAAGCCCACGACTACGGCAAAGGTGGATGCTCAACCCAAGGTAGAGGCGAAAGCCGATCCGAAGGCTGAAGGCAAGGCTGAGGTTAAACCTGCTCTAAAGGCTGAGAATGATTCTGAGGCAAAACCAGCCTCGAAAGTAGGCGAGACTAGCAAGGTGTCCCCAGTTAGCTCTGCCGTAGATGCGACAATGAAATCGCCTGGAACAACGACCGCGACTCAGCCTGCTAAGGAGCAGACCCAGGCAGATAAGCCTAAAACGGACACTGGTGCTAAGGAATCTGGGAAGAAGGATTCTAAAGTCAGTGAGGCCCGAGGAGTATGGGCTAAGTTGACTGGCGTCAATCCCAATTATCAGCGTGTCCCTAACAAAGATAAGCAGTAGTTATGCTGGTCTGTCAGGCCATAGTTGAATCAAGTCTTTGCACCCAGGTCAAGACTTTTGCCAGATTTATATCACTGGAACACACCTGACTGGAACCAAATCATGCATAATATCCAGCAATGTCCGTATCTCAGATACAGGAGAACACTGAATGGATCGTCGTACATTTCTCTCTTGGGTTGGTGTTGGCACATTAGCCAGTAGCCTACCCATGGTGATTGCTGCTTGTACTTCTAGCGAAACAACGGAGACCTCTTCTTCTACAGAAACTGACTCGGCTGCATCTTCTCCACCTGCCACCACTGCGGATGGCTTTACAGAAGTGGGTAAACTAGCAGATCTAGAAGGGAATGGCTCTGTTATTCAAGAAGACTTTGCCGGAGCCCCACTGCTGGTTATTTTCAATCCTGATGATAAAACCCAAGTCGTGGCGTTTAAAAATCAATGTACCCACAATCAATGTCCCGTAGATTGGAACGCAGAGTCAGGCACCCTTGACTGTCCGTGTCATGGATCTAAATACAAAGCTGATGGGACTGTGACCAATGGTCCAGCCAAGGAGCCACTGCCAACCTATGAGGCAAAAATAGAAGGGGATGCCATTTTGGTGAAAGCGGGCTAAAAATCGCGAGATTTTGACAAAGAAACCCCTGGCATGTAGCCAGGGGTTAAATCCTCTGAGGAGGAATCTCTCGATACCAGATTCCTGAGCTTAAAGTGCCCCCTCAATTCCAAAAAAGTGACACCTTGCTTAGCGCATTGTTACAAATTCTTCGGCAGAACTGGGGTGAATGCCAACCGTTGCATCAAACTGAGCTTTTGTGGCTCCCATCTTGACTGCGATCGCAACTCCTTGAATAATTTCTCCCGCATGATCGCCCACCATATGCGCCCCTAGAACCTGATCCGTCTCGGTATTGACCACCAACTTCATCAGGGTTTTCTCATCATGGTTGGGGAGGGTATAAAACATGGGGCGAAACCGACTGCGAAAGACTTTGATCTGGTCTTTGCCATACTTTTCTTGGGCTTCTGCTTCCGTTAGACCCACCGTGGCAGCTTCAGGGGTAGTGAAAATGGCTGTAGGCACATTTTCATAGCTCACGGATCGGGATTTGCCGCCAATATGGGTATCGGCAAATGCGCGTCCTTCGGTAATAGCAACTGGCGTGAGGTTGATTCGATCCGTGCAGTCGCCCACGGCATAAATATTTGGCTCTGCCGTTTGACTGTATTCATTGACTGCGATCGCACCGCCGTCTACTTCCACAGCGGTATTTTCAATTCCTAAGCCTTCAAGATTGGGGATACGCCCCGTCGCAGCCAAACTGACCGCATCTGCCAGAATGGTTTCTTCGGCATTGTCCGCTTGCTTAACCGTGAGCTGGAGCCCCGTATCGGATTTTGCGATGGCAAGGTCCGTCATGTTATTCAGCACTCGAATCCCATGCTTCTGCATCGCTGCTTGAATCTCTGAGCGGATATCGTCGTCAAAACCGCGCAAAATTTTATCTGCTCGAATAATCAGAGTGACTTCTGACCCCAATCCTTTAAGAATGCAGGCAAATTCAATCCCGATATAGCCGCCCCCGAGGACAACCAAATGCTTAGGCTGCTCTTTTAGATGGAAAATATCGTCTGAAGTAATAGCATGCTCAATACCTGGAATACTGGCAGGCTTAACTGGCTTGCCTCCTACTGCAATCAAAATTTTATCTGCTGTGACCTTTTGATCGCCAATGGCAACGGTATGGGCATCCACAAGGGCCGCACGCCCTTGGTAGACTTCCACTTTAGAGTTATCCAGCATCCGCTGATAGATGCCATTAAGCCGAGTGACTTCATCATTGACTGCCGTAATCATTTTGAGCCAGTCGAGTTGGCTCTCTACCGGATGCCAGCCATAGCCCGTGGCAGCATCAAACTGGGCGGGAAAGTGAGAGGCATAGACCATGAGTTTCTTGGGCACACAGCCGCGATTCACGCAGGTTCCACCCAAACGGTCATATTCTGCAATACCAACTTTGGCACCATATTCAGCGGCACGACGGGCTGTGGCAATGCCACCAGAACCTGCACCAATTACAAATAGATCATAGTCGTAATTCATTGCCTTCCCTCCTTTGCTGAGTCAACAGCATTCCTCTCTAGCCCAATTAATCCACAAGGGGGAGGGGTGGGTCCGCGGACCCACCCCAAAATTGCGTGCCAGACAATGCTTATCCAACTGCAACAGCAGTCGGGGCAGTACTGGCATGCGCACCCTTGAGATAAGCCAACATGGTATCGGCATCAGACACCTCAAAGGGGTCAGTGGGGCAGTTATCGCCGTAATCCGCTTCGATAAACATTTTTTCGATCTGGCCATCGTTGACCACCATTGAATAACGCCAGGAGCGCATGCCAAAGCCAAGATTAGACTTATCCACCAACATACCCATCTTGCGGGTGAATTCACCATTGCCATCGGGTAGTAAGAAAACCTTCTCCGCGCCCTGATGTTTGCCCCATTGGAACATCACAAACGCATCATTCACCGATAGACAGATCACCTCGTCCACACCCTGGGACTTGATGTCTTCGTATAGCTCTTCGTAACGAGGTAGGTGCGTGGATGAGCAGGTGGGGGTAAATGCACCCGGCAGGGAGAACAGGACGACCCGCTTACCCCCAAAGATATCGTGGGTGGTTTTGTCTTGCCAACGATAGGGGTTCGGACCTGAAACGGACTCATCACGAACTCGGGTCTTGAAGACGACGTCAGGCACTCGCTCAGTTGCAAATACAGCCATGTTTTTCCTCATGTGTTTAGGTGAACAGGTGTCGGCACTCGCCTCCACATATCTAAGAATAATTCTTAGATAAGAATTATTCAATAGTAATATATACTTATTTTTAAGAAATACTATATCTTATTGAGGCATTTCAAGTTGAGCCTCTATAATTGATGAATAAAATGCTGCGATAGTATTTGCTGATAGATATTTGCGAATTGTATTAAAGATGAAGCAACCTGCCGATGCCATTGTGCAAGCTCTCAAGGAGAAAGGCCTCCGCGTAACCCCCCAACGCTATGCGGTGTACGCTAATTTATTATCGCGGACCGATCATCCAACCGTAGAACATCTGTTGCAGGATCTCAATCAAGATTTTCCCATTTCTTCTCAAGCAACGGTGTATAGCTCTTTGCAAGCCCTGCGAGAAGTTGGGCTAGTCCGGGAGGTCCTATTAGAAGAAGGGGTCTCTCGCTATGACGCTAACGTCGATCCCCATCATCATTTTCGCTGTCGTCACTGTGGCGAGATTGAAGATATCCCCTGGAATTGTTTCCAAGAAATTAGCCTCAACAACCTCCGCCCTGGCTTAGAAGCTCAGACCTATGAGGTCACGGTGAGTGGCCTATGTGATCACTGCCAGCCCTAAAGGGTTGAGCATTAATTTATTGTGACTCCTATGACCCCATTGATGTTGGGTCAAGGATGGCACCGCTTTATCGGTTTCTGGTCAATTGCCCATGGCTCAGCCCCTCTCGCCTGCCTTAGAGCAACAAATCATTGAGGTTGAAGAACAGCTCCGCTTAGCCATGTTGACCTCTGATATAGCAGCTCTCGATCAACTGCTTGCCGATGATTTGACGTTTACGAGTCATCTGGGCCAGATCATAAGCAAACAAGATGACCTTGCTTTTCATCAATCCGGCCTCTGTCGATTTCAAGCTATTGAGTATTCAGAACGACGGATCCAACCTCTGAGAGAGGGAGTGGTTGTCTTTGTGCAAGTGCAGTGGGCAGGCCTTTATGGCGAGACTGCTTTCCATGACAATCTCAGATTTACCCGTCTATGGCAGCGTTCTCCTCAAGGTTTATGGCAGGTGATCATTGGCCATAGTAGTGCTATTAACAGCAATGTGCCCTCATCCTCTGTACCCAAAGATTGATCTGTCATTCCGGAATGTGCAGCTATGCAAGACTCCTCCCTGACGATTCGCCCTACAACTCCCGCCGATGATCAACAGATTGCCCAGCATTTTTACCAAATGTGGCTAGATAATCAGGTGTCTGCTGAGCAGATTCAAGCGGACTGGCAAACCGTCACCTTAACGTTCCTGGCAACGGCCCGTGATCAGTTGGGTTATCAGGGATTTATTGCCTCTATTGATGAGGAAATTGTCGGGTCGGTGGGCTGTCAGTTATTTTCGGGGCTGTATCCATTTCTGATTAGCCAAGACCAACGTCACTATGGCTATATTTGGGGCGTTTATGTGGAAGCGGCCTACCGTCGTCGAGGGTTTGGTCGACAACTAACAGAGGTGGCGGTGGAGTATTTGCGATCGCAACACTGTACCCATGCTCTACTCCATGCCTCCTCCTGGGGCAAGCCCGTTTATGAGCAGATTGGCTTTACACCGTCCAACGAAATGCGTCTGGAGTTGTAATGGGCCGATCCCCCACTTCCCTGCAAATCTGACATTATGCCTGGGATCGGAGGGAGACTTATTTCTGATTTTGGGAAGGATGCCAATCTGCCAACCCAAATTTCCCCATCAAAATTCGATCTAAAATTCGAGTCGGTAGCCATCGTTTGAGCAGGGGTAAGGTTCGGCTTTTGTTGCCAATCGCAATTTCTGCAGGGAGTTGTTTAGAGCGCTGAATACGACGCACCAGCGCTTGGGCTAAAACCGCAGCAGGCGTGGCCTGGATCTGCGAGGCTTGTGCTCGCGCCTGGATCTGCGGGGTCAGGGAGTGATATCGAGAGTTGGAGGGCAACAGCCGCTCAACATTTCGCGATGCCGTTTGTCCAAACTGGGATTGGATTGCACCGGCTCGAACCATCACTACCTGGATATTGAAAGGAGCCAGCTCCATTCGTAATGCATCTGATAAGGCATGCAGCGCTGCTTTGGAGGCACAGTAGGGGCCTGCAAAAGGCGTACTCATGATCCCAGACACACTCCCCACATTGAGGATCAGTCCTCCATTCCCCATAAAGGGAATGACCTGCTGCACTAAATCAATAGGCGCAAAAACATTGGTCTGAAATTGGGCCACAAACTCAGCATTGGGAATATCTAGCAATGGCCCCATCACTGCATATCCCGCATTATTAACGAGAATATCGATGCTCTGGGTCTCCGCCGCTAAAGTGCCAACTACGCGACTAATATCCGAGGTTCTTCCCAGCTTTTGGTGAAGTGGTTAGAACCCCTTTCCCAGCATAAGATTCAGCGCTTATTTATGAAGCCATAATGAATCGCTTAGCGAGTAGGG
>NZ_JANQOP010000329.1 GCF_028285745.1 Acaryochloris sp. IP29b_bin.137
TGCTGTTGCCAAGGCTAAGGAGCGCAAAATTGGCATCTGTGGTCAGGCCCCCAGTGACTATCCCGAGTTTGCCCAGTTCTTGGTGGAGGAAGGGATTGACTCCATCAGCCTTAACCCAGATACGGTACTTAAGACTCGGTTGGCCATTGCCCAAGTTGAAGACCAGTTGAAATCTACCCACTGACCTTAAATTCGGGCTAGCACCAGACAGTCAGGAGGTGATGGCATGCGGTGTCATGGAGCGTTGATTCATTCCGGATGCCCTCACACTTTCCTCAAGATTCAGCACTAAAACTCGAATCAACGGTGTCAACACTTCTATCAGACAGATTGCAGTTAGCAAGCTATGCTTCCGTCTCCAGCGATATCTTTAGCGACATCCTATTCTCCTTGTCAGGGAAAGGTTGTCGCGATTAGGGGGAGCGTGGTTGATGTACACTTCTCCGATGAAGTGCCACCCCTCCGCCACTTGTTGAGAGCAGGTCCCCAAGCTCAGATTGCAATTGAAGGACTCACTTACTTAAGCGCCAACCTGATAAGAGGAATTGCCCTCACACCCACCCAGGGGTTAGCAAGAGGGGCACAAGTAATCGATACAGGACAGCCGCTCCAAGTGCCCGTCGGAGAGCATTTGTTGGGTCGTGCGTTTAATGTCTTCGGAGATCCCATCGATGGATTGGGTCCTTTAAAGGGTATGAAGCGATCGCTCCATGGGCAGGCCGTCCCGCTGCATCAACGCACCACGGGGACCGATATTTTGGTCACTGGGATAAAAGCGATTGATCTGCTAGCACCACTGGAACGAGGGAGTAAAGCAGGGTTGTTTGGTGGGGCAGGTGTGGGCAAAACGGTCCTGATTACTGAAATGATTCATAACATCGTTAGCCGCTATGACGGGGTCAGTATCTTTTGTGGGATTGGTGAACGTTCCCGAGAAGGAGAAGAACTTTACCGCGAGATGAAAGCTGCTGGCGTACTCAACAACACAGTGATGGTGTTCGGCCAAATGAATGAGCCTCCAGGGTCTCGCTTCCGTGTTGGTCATGCAGCCCTAACCATGGCCGAGTACTTTCGAGACCAAGCTCATCGGGATGTTCTCTTGATGATTGATAATGTCTTCCGCTTTATCCAAGCGGGTTCAGAAGTGTCTGGATTGATGGGGCAGTTACCCTCCCGAGTTGGTTACCAACCCACCCTCGCCACGGAATTAGCAGAGTTAGAAGAACGAATATGCAGCACGGCTCATGGGGCCATTACCTCTGTGCAAGCCGTGTATATCCCTGCTGATGACCTGACGGATCCCGCTGCCGTCCATACGTTCTCTCATCTATCGGCGTCTATCGTTCTCTCTCGCAAGCGAACGAGCGAGGGATTGTATCCAGCGGTCGATCCGCTACAGTCAGGGTCCAAAATGTTGACGCCTAGTGTTGTCGGTCAACGCCATTATCAAGTTGCACAAGCAGTGCGTAAGACCTTGGCAGAATATGAAGACCTTAAAGACATTATTGCCATGCTGGGTTTGGAGGAACTTGCCCAAAACGAACGCCAAACCGTTTATCGGGCGAGACGGTTAGAGAGATTTCTAACCCAGCCATTTTTCACAACAGAGCAATTTTCTGGGATTCCAGGGAAAATGGTCAGCCTTGATCAGACCCTAACGGGGTGTGAAGCCATTTTGGATGATAAGTGTTCTGGCCTGTCGGAACAAGCGCTGTACATGATTGGTGCAGTCGATGAGGCAGAGCTAGAGCACCAAGAGAGAGAAGCCGAGGAGGTGGAGGAAATTGGCCAATAGTGGACGCCTGCAGATCAGGATTTTTTTGCCCCATGTCATCCTGATGGAGCAGCCAGTGATGAAGGTAACAGCCGAGTCTGAGCAGGGTGTATTTTGTCTTTTGCCCCATCACATCGACTGCTTGGCAATCCTAGTTCCTGGAATTGTCTCCTTAATCACGGAGCAGGGGAATGAATGTTTTGTGGCTGTGGATGAAGGCATTTTAGTGAAGTGTGGCCCAGAGGTGAGAATTTCTACTCGCAATGCTATCCAGGGAACTGATTTAGGCAGTCTAAAACAACAAGTTGTTCAGAATTTTCGTCAAATTGATGAGAAGGAACGCCTCACCCGATCTGCCCTCGCTCAGCTAGAAGCCAGTTTGGCACGTTACTTCAGTAGATTGTAAAGACGGAGTTGCGGATGGAGAAGTCACGGCTACCGAAGGACTTAAATCAAGTGGACAAGCATGGTTTTCAGAAGCAGGTTGAGAATAAAGTCAACCGCAAGCTAAAGGCTCGACACCAGAAAAAGAGCGTCTGGTTTGGTCTCGGACTGTTTGGGTTAGTGGGGTGGTCAGTGGCAATTCCAACGCTATTGGGGATTGCCCTCGGAATTTGGCTCGATAATCATGTCCCCAGCCGCTATTCTTGGACCTTAACCATGCTGGTAGTGGGTGTGGGATTAGGGTGTCTCAACGCCTGGTATTGGATCAAAAAGGAAAGTCACCATGAGTGAAACTATTCTCCTTTATTTAGTTTTACTCGTAGGGACAACAATTGTTCTTGCCATCCTTTTTAAAGCAGGGGCTGAACGGCTAGGTATCCCTCCTTTAGTGGGATATTTATTGCTAGGTTTTGTTTTGCAACTTCTGGATATTCGCGGATTACTAACCTCCGAGGTGGTCTTGGAGGTCTATAGTTTTTTAGCTGAGTTAGGCATTATTTCTCTATTGTTCCGCGTGGGCTTAGAATGCAATCTCACTGGATTATTGCGTCAGTTACCTCAAGCTTGCTTGCTCCTCGTCGGTGATGTGATTTGTAGTGGTTCACTAGGTTTTATCACGGCCTATTTCCTTTTGAATTTATCTCTGGTTGCCAGCCTATTTATTGGCATTGCCTTGGTCGCAACCAGTGTAGGGATTTCAATTAGCGTTTGGCAAGATTCCCAGGCCCTTAATTCCATAAATGGAGAGTTGTTACTAGATATTGCGGAAATGGATGATATTGCGGCTATTATCCTGATGTCTTTATTATTCTCCCTTGCGCCTTCCTGGCAGCAGGGAACTGAAATCAAGTTTCTGCCGCTTTTGGAAACCATTATTGGGCCTTTTTGCTTAAAGGTGATAATTTTTAGCACCTTCTGCTTGATCTTTTTTCGCTATATTGAGCAGCCCTTAACTCAATTTTTTGAGCGCATAGAACCGGCCCCCGATCCGATGCTGATGGTTGCCGGAACAGGCTTCGTCATTGCTGCTATAGCAGGGCTTTTAGGTTTCTCAGTTGCGGTTGGAGCCTTCTTTGCCGGACTGGCATTTAGCCGAGATCCTCACGCGGTTAGAATCGATGCGTCTTTTGGCACACTCTATGAATTTTTTGTGCCGTTTTTCTTTATCAATATTGGTCTACAGATACAGTTCCCAGACCTGGCAACCACAGTTGGTATCAGCCTAGTTCTGCTCAGTGCTGCCCTGCTGGGCAAACTGATGGGAGTCGGAGGATTACTACTCCTGACTCAAGGTGGCCTTTCTAGCGCAGCGTTACCCGGAATCAGTATGATGCCTCGCGCCGAAATTACGATGGTGATCCTGCAACGAGGACGTGACTTGGGCACTTGGGCCGTCTCTACCCAGATCTTTGCGGGTATGACCTTGGTTGCGATCGCAACCTGTATTATCGCGCCGATGCTGTTATATCCGTTACTCAAGCAATGGCCCCAACTTCAGGAGGTTGAAGCATGAATAGTCATTCCCCTGCCCTATTCACCTCCTTAATTTTAGGGAGTAGCTTAGGACTCCTTTACTTCGGTGGACTATGGATCACGATTCTCCGGTTTAACCGCACCACTCAACCCATCCTGTTGATGTGGAGTAGTTTTCTACTCCGTCTGGGCACGGTTTTAGGGGTGTTTCACCTCATCCTTCAGAACGGTGTGAGCGATCATCTGCTGGCCCCTCTACTGCTGACATTTCTGGGATTTCTTGGGGCTCGAAATCTCTTAATTTCCAGCATTATTCCTCTGCCTAAAAAGATCAGGAAGGGCAGAAAAGACGTTGTGAATTATGAATTATAAGTTCTGAATTAATGAGTTTTTCTCAATACTCTGTATCGCAAAGAAGTTTGACCGAAAGGCTCAAACATAGCTTTCTCGACACTGCAAAACCCAGAATTTATTGTTGTTATCACTTTTTAAAGTTTCTTGGTATGGAGCCCAAATGTAATGCATCTAACACCAGATCAATCCATTTTTTGGCACTGGGGGATGTTCTCTCTCAACGCCACGCTGATCTTCACTTGGCTCGTTATGGGGGTGTTGGTGGTTGGCTCATGGCTCGTGACCCGACACCTCTCTGCCTCGACTCAGATCTCCCGGGGACAAAACTTGTTGGAGGTCATTGTGTTGGGCATTAGAGATCAGATTCAAGAAATCATTGACCAACCCGCAGCCCCGTACTTACCGTTTATCGGCACCTTATTTATCTTTATTGCCTTATCGAATCTGCTGAGTGTTATCCCCGGTTACCAACCGCCGACGGGGTCCTTGTCTACCACAACGGCTCTGGCTCTTTGTGTCTTTTTCGCTGTCCCCCTCTATGGTGTTCAGAAGAAGGGTGTGCGGGGTTACTTACAGCAGTACTTGCAGCCAAACCCCATCATGCTGCCATTCAATATCATTGGGGATTTCTCCAGAATTGTGGCCCTAGCCGTCCGTCTGTTTGGCAATGTCATGAGTGGAACGATGATCGTCGGCATCCTACTGTCGGTCGCTCCCTTGTTTTTCCCAGTCATGATGCAGGTCTTGGGGCTCTTAACGGGCGTGATTCAAGCCTATATTTTCGCCATTTTAGCCATGGTTTTCATTGCAGCGGCGAGTCAAGTGGATCAGCGCAACTCTCAATCAGATAGTGAGGTCTCCCATGGATAATATTGCTCTTGTGGGCATGGCTTCGATTGTGATCTCTGGACTCACCATCGCCATTGGCTCCATCGGTCCAGCGCTGGGGGAAGGTCGAGCATTATCCCAGGCACTAAGCGCCCTGGCGCAACAACCCGATGAAGCCAATACCATCACCAGAGTGCTGTTTGTAGGCATGGCATTGGTTGAATCGACCGCCATTTACTGCTTTGTGATTACATTAATTCTGATTTTTGCCAATCCATTTTGGACCTATGTGGTGGAGCAGGCCAGCACCAATGGAGGATAACCATGTTGATTGATCCACTTACCGTGGTGGCCCAAATCATTAATTTCCTGATTCTAGTGGCCTTACTCAGACGGTTTCTCTACGCTCCGATCACTCAGGTGATGAAAAAGCGAGAACGGCTGATTGCTCAACAGTTACAGGACGCTGCTCATCAGCAAGAAATTGCTCAGCAAGAAGCTGAACGGTGGCGTCAGATGCAGCAATCCTTAGAACATCGCCAAGCCTCGTTATTAACCCAAGCGCAAGACGCAGCAGACGAACATCGGCATCAGTTGTTGCAGCAAATTCGGGACGAAGTTGATAGTACCCAAACTCAATGGAGAGAGGCCGTCAAGCGTGAGCGCCGCGTGTTTCTAAGTGTCCTACAGCAGCGGGCAGGACAGCAGCTAGCTGCAACCCTTCGATGTATTCTTCAAGATTTGGCAAGCGCCAATTTAGAGCAACAAATCGCGGAGGCTTTTATTACTCGCCTCAACCATTTACCTTTCTCAGAGCAAGGGGTGCTGGAAACATCCTTATCCAATGCAAGGGGACAGGAACTCGTTATTTCCAGTACATTTCCAATGCCGGAAGACCGCAAAGCCCAAATTCTTGCGGTCCTCCATCAGCACGCTCCTGCGATGGAATCGAGTGTTTACCAGTTTGTAACCATTCCAGACTTGATTTGTGGGATTGAACTCAAGATTCCAGGATATAAGCTGGCTTGGACGATCGAGCAATATCTTGAGCAGTTGGAGGTGAAGTTAAATCAGGTATGGGATGGCATGGAAAAATCATGGGTTGAGCAGGGGTAGACCATGGAGGCTCCCAAACTCGATATTTTGAAACCTGTACTCCAACACATCTTTGCGGCCTTTGAACAGGTGGAAGGTCAGTATCCATTCGAGTTGCAGAGTCAGGAAATTGGCATTGTGACTTCTTTAGGTCATGGTATCGCCCGAGCGACTGGCCTGTTGCAGGTGCAATCGGAGGAGTTAGTCAAATTTCCCGGCGATCGGATGGGGCTAGCCTTCAACTTAGATCCAGATGAGGTGGGTTTGATTTTGTTGGATGATGGACATTCCCTGAAGGCAGGGTGTGAGGTCCAGCGCACAGGCCGGGTTTTGGATGTCCCTGTAGGAGAGGGTTTACTGGGTCGAGTCGTGGATGCAACCGGTCGTCCGTTGGATCAACGAGGATTAGTGACTGCGCAAGAACGACGCCCCGTTGAACGGGAGGCTCCTGCCATCATGGACCGGGCTCCTGTAACCGTGCCCCTTCAGACAGGCATTAAGGCCATTGATGCTCTTATTCCTATTGGTCGGGGACAGCGGGAACTGATTGTTGGTGATCGGCAAACGGGAAAAACTGCGATTGCCGTCGATACTATCCTCAACCAAAAAGATCAGGATGTGATTTGTGTGTATTGCGCCATTGGTCAGCGCAGTTCTGCCGTGGCCAAGCTAATTGCTGAGCTTCGCAATCGTGGGGCGATGGATTACTGCATTGTCGTGGTAGCGGAGGGGGAAGCCTCACCCGGCCTGCAATATATCACCCCCTATGCTGCGACCACGATGGCAGAGTACTTTATGGAACAAGGGCAAGATGTGTTGATTGTTTATGACGATCTGATTCAACATGCCCGAGCCTATCGTGAGCTATCGCTTCTATTGCGCCGCCCGCCGGGACGGGAAGCATTTCCAGGAGATATTTTTTATATTCATGCTCGGCTGCTGGAGCGGGCGACGTGCCTGCGGCCTGAGTTAGGGGGAGGCTCTCTAACGGCGTTGCCCATTGTCGAGACGGAAGCCCAAAATCTATCGGCCTATATCCCCACGAACCTAGTCTCAATTACAGATGGACAAATCTATCTCACCCCTGATTTGTTTCAAAAGGGAATATTCCCTGCCGTTGATGTGGGCAAATCGGTTTCCCGAGTCGGAGGCAAAGCCCAGCTTCCTGCTTACCGAGATGTTGCGGGCGATTTACGACTGTCCTACACGCAGTTTGAAGAATTGGAATCTTTTGCTCGGTTTGGAACCCGTTTAGAAGAATCCACTCGGCAATCTTTAGAGCGAGGTCGTCGGGTGCGTGAAGTGCTGCAACAACCTCAATTTCAGCCTTTACCCGTTGCAGAGCAAATTGCTGTAATGCTAGCGGTGACTCAGGGACAGTTTGATCCCGTGCCCATTGAGCAAGTGTCCCAAGCCCAACAGCTTATAGGAGAAGCGATACGACGGGAGCTACCGAATATTTGCGATCGCATCCAGAATGCAGGGCAGTTAAGTGAAACGGATCGGGAGACGTTGCTGAACTGGATCGCCAACCACATATCAAAGGACCCAGACAATGAGTTGTGATGACTGAATCTAAAGGCCTGCCCTATGCCCTGAGATCCATCCTTTGATGATGTCCGCAATGACTTCTCAACATTCATACCCGGCCATTAACATCATGCAAACCCTAGAAACCCTTAAGCGAAAAATTGCCAGCACTCAGGAATTGCAGACCGTTGCTAAAACGATGAAAGCTCTAGCCGCCGCCAATATCCGTCAGTATGAACAGGCTGCCAATGCCCTTCAGCACTACCGCCAGACCTTGGCGATGGCGATACAAATTCTCCGAATAAATTATCCGGATACGTTAACTCACTTGAGACCCCGTGCGCAACCTCGTTTGGGAATAGTGATTTTCGGTTCGGATCAGGGGATGTGTGGTCGCTTCAATGAGCAGTTGTTAGAGATGGTGATTCAACACCTAGAGCAGCACTCTTCTCAAGGTGAGCAACCCCTTCTGTTAGGGATGGGAGCCCGAATTTGCGATCGCATCATCGATCAGGGTTACGCCATCGAACGAGATCTTTCGGTTCCAACCTCAGTTGACGGCATTACATCTAAGGTACAAACGATCGTTGTCCAGCTTGAACAATGGCGCACCCAATGTCAGGTAGACCAAATTTGGGTGTTCCATAATCAACCCATCCGTGGTCATACCAGTACTCCCCACCGACAACAGCTCTTTCCCCTTGAATTTGACCTTGGTCACCCCCCCTCCTGGCCGACTCGCTGTCGCCCGATGGTCTTCCTGAGTCGGGAGCGATTGTTCTCAGCCATCTTTCGGCAGCATTTTTTTGTTGCCCTCTATCAAGCCTGCGCTGAGTCCTTAGCCAGTGAAAATGCCAGTCGCTTGACCTCAATGCAGTTAGCTCAAACCAATATTGCTGAACATTTGACAGAGCTACAAGCTGCTTTTCAACAACAACGCCAAACTAAAATTACGGAAGAGTTACTGGATATTGTGTCAGGATTTGAGGCCCTCAACCAACCCCACTAGACCCCCACTAGTGGGTCAAGGCAGGGGCCGTGAGCGGTTCACAAAGGATATCTGCACAAGTCGCCACCGTTTGCCACTCTTGCACCACTTGAGTGGGTACTTCAACCTGAATGGACTTCATTCCCTTTGTCGGAATAAACAGGTCAAGGGCAGCGTCTAACTCAGGCACAATGGATTGGAGATTATACTGGGCAACGTTGGAGCCAGGGAGGAGTTCAGTATACAAAGACTCAGGGAGACTCTTCACTTTCACGGTTTTTCCATGAGACGTGATCAGGGTAAGAGGCTGAGAATGATCGATATCTACAAAGCCAGGGCAGCCAGCTAGCATCAGGTCAATCCTAGGGGGCTAGCAAAACCCACATATTTGGATGCGACGACCAACCAATGATTCCCTTGTTGATCGGGTAGATCTTGTCGAGATTGATAGAGCATCTGGCCTTGTGATTCTCTCGTCATACTTACTTCTGCGATCGCAGATAAACCGATCCTATTGCCCATATTGGTCAAGAGCAGCAGCACTAAGGTACTGATCAATAACAACAAGAAAAGACCTCTACGAATCCAAACTCTCATTTGTCTATTCCTCGATTTATATTGATGTAGAGGGTTGTGAATGAGGTTGATAGTGGACCCTAGAAAATCTTACAAGAGTATTGCCAGCAACGTTCTAATAACATGCGCTGCTGTTCAATTTCACATTCCCTGACATAGCAACGTTCCAGCAGCTCTCTGTCATCCGTATGAGAAAACATCAAGAGGTTTAGAAACCAGTTAGGCTTAAACAGAGACTGATTCAGGTAAAGCCAAATCATCATCATCAACCTCGTGAAGGTATATTTGGGTCTCATCGGGTTACGACCTCCAACGTTTCATTGTGCTGAATGACGCCAACTGGGATTCAAAATCCCTAACTCATAGCAGCATGGCTGCGTTCATAAGTCATTCGAAAGCTCGGATGGACTTTCCCTTGAATATGATTCCAATATTTCGAGGGATCTACCTTAAGATGAATCTCCGATGTCGCCCGACCGAGCATACTTTGCTGGCGGTGCTTAATAATTCGATGATGATCCATCATTAACCACCGGGCTTCTTCAGCGACTGACACCCAATCAGCTCCAACTGTCTCAGGTTGGCTTGCCCCTTGTGATTGAGGAGTATCCGTCGGCGATTCACCGGTATGATACGCCACACCACGATAGGTGAGATCAGCACTGTCTTGGGGGATAGGGGGCTCCTGCAGATTTCGGCGCGGGTAAGTTGATCCACGATATTTGCCTACGCCAGCGCTGTGGCCATAGTTAACCACTGGAGGGCGATAGTCGTAATCAATGCCTCTATAGGTCAGTTTCATGGTCTCCTCTCCTTTAGGAAGTTCCCGATAACCTCTTACTTAAAATCTATTGCGAGGGTCTGAGGAGCTTGTGAAGAATGGTTGACACCTCAATCTTCACAAGCTCCTCAAATTCGGAGAGCTGGATCAATCGGATGGATAAAGGAGTTGGGCAAATACCCTTCTATAAGTGTTGTTCTCCGAACGGTTGCTAGTCCGATTTGCCGTTACTCTGAAGAATAAGGATTGAATCCGTTACCCCAGCTCCCTAGGAGGATTACAGTGAGAATCCTAGTTGTGGAAGATGATGAGTTAGTCGCTGAAGCGTTGCAAACTTTACTCGTCGAGTTAAATTATGCCGTTGAGCTAGCAACAGATGGCCAGACCGCGGTAGAATTGGTCGAAGCATTCGAATACGATCTCATCCTTTCAGATGTAATGTTGCCTAGACTGGATGGGGTTGGCCTTTGCCAACAGTTGCGATCTCAAGGCTATCAAATTCCGATCTTGCTACTCACGGGCAAAGATAGCAGCCATGATCGTGCGATTGGACTTGACGCTGGGGCAGATGACTACGTCGTTAAACCGTTTGATCCAGAAGAATTAGCGGCTCGGGTAAGGGCCTTACTTCGCAGAGGGGAAGCCATCAAACCCCCAATCTTGAAATGGGAAAACTTACAGCTAGACCCCAGGGCATGTGAGGTCAAATATCAAGATGTTCTCCTCAAACTCACTCCCAAAGAGTATGCCCTCGTAGAGTTATTGATGCGGAATACCCGCCGTGTATTTAGTTGCGGCATGATTTTAGAACATGTATGGACCTATGAGGATACACCTGGAGAAGAAGCAGTCAGAACCCATATCAAGGGTCTCCGCCAAAAATTAAAAAAATCGGGGGCACCCACGGACTTGATTGAAACGGTTTATGGCATTGGGTATCGCCTGAAACCACTATCAGAACTTCATAACAATCAAGGGACGTCTGCTCAACCCCCAGAAGTCAAAATTAAGCAGCAAACCATGAATGCGATTGCTGATATTTGGATTAAGTTTCAGCCCCGCATCCAGGAACAGATCAATCTATTAAACCAGGCTGCAGCAGCAGTGACTGAGGGTTGCTTGAATGATGAATTGAAGCAATCGGCTCAACAAGAAGCCCATACCTTAGCCGGTGGATTAGGGACCTTTGGTTTATCGAAAGGGTCCCAGTTAGCGCGTGAGATTGAACATCTGTTGCGATCTCATTCAACCCTCGATTCCAAACAATCTCTGCAGTTTCAGCAGGATGTTGAGGCACTAAGGCGGGAAATAAATTATGCTAGCCAACCTGCCACTCAAGTGACCTCAGACCGTCAAGATGAATTGGGGCAATGGGTTGTTCTAGTGATAGATGCTGATACCTCTTCCCGAGATGCTCTAGCGACGGAGGCTCGTCAGCATCAGATCCGATATCTAACGGCAGAGAGCATTGACCTGGCACGAGACCTCATTCAGGAACAGTCCCCGCATCTCATCCTCTTTGATCCAGCAGGCCAGTCTCCAATCCAAAGCCTAACCTTTTTAGAGGCTTTATTGTATCTTCCACTCCCCATTCCAGTCTTGATCTGGACAGTGGATGAGGAACGGTATCAAGAGATGGCTAAAGCCTATTCTAGCGGCCAACAACCGATCTCAAAATCTATCCCCCTTCAACAAGTGTGGGATCGGGTTGAACACACCCTGCAAAGTAAGGGTGGGAAAGAAGCCCGGATCCTGATTGTGGATGATGACCTACAAATATTGGAGACCGTTGCGGCCCTATGTAAACCCTGGGGGCTTGAGGTGGTCGGACTTGCCGAGCCGACTCAGTTTTGGGATACGCTGACCAATTCTCCACCAGATCTGTTGTTGCTCGATGTAGAGATGCCCCAAATTGGCGGGATAGATCTGTGCAGGGTTGTTCGCAATGATATCCAATGGGAGCAGTTGCCCATCATTTTCTTAACTGCTCATACGGAGGCTGATGTGGTCAACCAAGTTTATGCTGCAGGGGCAGATGATTTCATCAGCAAGCCCATTGTCGGACCAGAACTGGTGGTCCGTATTCTCAATCGTTTAGAACGAACTCGGTTGCAACGTCGTCTTTCCACCATTGATCCTTTGGCCAGAGTGCTCAGCCGCCACGAGACGACCCATGCCTTGGAATTGCTGTTGAGTGAGGTGGCACATCAACCGCGGAACATGTGTCTCGCCATTCTGGAAATTGAACGTCTGCAGCAGATTAATGATTGCTTTGGTTATGCGGTAGGCGACAGTATCCTGAGACAGTTTGCTCAAGCGTTGTTAGGGTTGGCATCTTCGGAGGATGTAATTGCTCGTAGGGGTGGGAACCAATTCTTAGTGGGGTTGTTGGGAGCCACCAAGACTGAGGGATGCCAAAGGGTTCAAGACTTCTTGGATGCTGTCCATAGGACCCCCTATTCTATACCCGATGGCACCAACATTCAGATAACCTGTAGTGCAAGTGTGGTTCATTGTCCTGAGGACAGTCAAGATTTTCAAGATCTGTGCATTTTGGCTGAAGAGACGTTGACCGAAGCCAGAGCATTAGGGTGGGGGCAAGTTCGCATTGCCAATCAGTCCATGCCCCTCCCAACCAAACTGTATGCCGAGAATGGCTAGCTAGAATAGAGATAAGACCGTCTGCTGGGCGTTTGGCTAAGATCATGAGCACCCTGTGAACCCCTTAAAACCAGGGGCATCAGCGCTTGTCAAAAGTCCAAGACTGTTCTGATCCCACTGAAAATTTCAAAGACTCTAGTTGCACATCCTTGGATGAGTAACTATTGCACTAGAAATGTTTAGGCAAAATCTACGAGTCGATACCTTCAAACACCAGCTTGCTGCACTAGTTGGTGTGAGTTTACTTATGGCAGTTTATCCCTTCGGACGTCAGATCAATCTAACCACTCCATGGGGTAAAAACCCTCCTGTAGAGAGGGTTACTGTACCATTGGATGAGCGTCACTCCAGCATTCATAATGCTCAGCCCCTCAAGCTAGCCCCAAATGAGCCCCCCTCCACTTGTTCACGAATCCCGACCCGATTTCAAGGACAAACCATTCATGGGGTACAACTCCCCGGCTATCAAAAAGCGATCGCCCTCACGTTTGATGATGGCCCTTGGCCCAATAACACATCAACTGTATTGGGTATCCTTCAGCAACACCATGTCAAAGCCACTTTCTTTGTATTAGGTAGCAATGTCGCTCAATATCCTCACTTACTCCAACAGATTGCGACGGCAGGACATGCAGTTGGCAATCACTCCTGGAGCCATGGCTACCAAGATCACAGCTTTGAACTGGCACTGACCGAGATTCAGCAAACTACTGATATTGTTGAAAAATACACTGGACGCAAAACGGTTCTATTCCGTCCCCCTGGTGGATTTCTGGATAATGGTTTAGTGGCCCAAGCTAGTATTCAAAAGATGGTTACTGTCTTGTGGACGATTGATGATACCTATGAGGGGTCTGTGGATCTAGCGGTGCAAAATGTCATTCAGAATGCAACATCTGGAGGCATCGTACTGATGCATGATGGCGGGGGTAATCGCGACTTAATGATTGAAGCTCTGCCCTTTGTGATCTCCGAATTAAAAAAACAAGACTACCAACTCGTCACAATCCCACAACTGTTAAGTTTGACAGAAACTCGGGTCAGGTCGGAGGATACCATCAATTGCAAGCCTCACGACCATCTGAATTGAGGATACTGCCCCCCATGGAGCAGAGCCCGAAAGGATCGCGAATGTGAGATAAAGTTGTGATCGCAGGTATTTTACCCGTTCAGACCGTTCAATTAGAGTCTTCTGGAACAACTGTTTCTCCTTGAATGACCAAGACAGAACAAGGGGCATGGTGGACGATATGGTTGCTGACACTCCCCAGAAAAAGTTCCTTGAACCCAGTGCGACCATGGCGTCCAACGATAATCAAATCAGCGTGCCATTCTTTAGCCCGTTTGCAAATCTGAGGTCCTGGATTGCCTAATTCAGACTCAAAGGTTGCCTTTGTGCCTTGCTGTTCTGCTTTAAGGCAAAATTCTTGCAGCCATTGTTTGGCTGCCGCAATTTGTGCTTCCCAGGCTTGTTGTGCCAACTCGTAATCCACAGCAGATGGAGAAAGGTAACCTGATGCTAAAGGGGTCCCTACGGGTGAGATCGTTGAATTACCCAAAGGATTAATTTCTGCATCTACACTATGAAACAGCTTTACCTCAGCTGTATGTAATTTTGCTTCTACTAATGCCTGCTCATAAACTGCAGATTGAAGGAAGGAAGTATCTAGTGCAACCAAAATACGATGGTATCTCATCAGGATTCCTCCATAGAAATAACAACCGTCTGGACAGTTTCCATCAACCCCTTATATCTACATGGTAGAGCTTTATCTTCTTGTGAGTCACTCAACTTCGCACTTAACTGGTTGCTATCAATCGTCCCGAGATTGTGCAATATACTGAACGGTTTGAGTACCCCCTTTGACAAGGGCTCGTAATTTTCTCTTGACACGAATGTCTGGGGTGTAACATAAGCTCATGTTTTCCTCATTATCTTGCTCTATAACCCTAAGCAGGAAAAGCCAAGAATAGATGTTTGGGTTGGTCTTCCCTTCTAGAAGTTCGACGGAAATTAGATTGATAAGTAGATACTTAACCGGAGCTTGAGACTCTGGGAGGTTGTCATGTTAAAAAAAATCCTGGTGGCTCTAGATCACTCCGACTTTAGTCAGCAAACCTTTATGCAATCCGTGGTTTTAGCCAAGGCAACCCATGCAAAGCTCATGTTATTTCATGTCATTTCTTCCACTGAGGAGGGATATCCGGTTTTGCCTCTGATACCAGATATATTGGAAGATTATGACCTGTCACAGACTGAGGTTACAACCTCATATCTTAAAGACTTAGATGTCTTCAAAGCGAACAGTCTAGAGTTACTTAGATCTCGATCCAATCAAGCGAAAGAACAGGGTATTTCTGTTGTCTATCAACAATCTATAGGAGATCCAGGCAGGGAGATTTGTGAAATAGCCCGACAATGGAACGCTGATACGATCATTATCGGACGTCGCAGTCGAAACCTTCTCAGCAAACTCCTCTTGGGCAGCGTTAGTAACTACGTCACGCACCATGCTCCTTGCTCGGTCTTGATTGTCCACCACCAAGAGGTGCCAGAGTTCGCCCCTCAACAACCTATAGATACCCTAGAGGCGAATCAACCGTCTACTGAAGAATGGCGCGAAAAGTTGTTGTACCGAAGTATTCTAGTAGCCATTGATGGAAGCAGCATTAACCAGCAGATCTTTAACGTGGCAGTAAAAATTGCAAAGACAATGTCCACGGCTAGGTTGATGTTGCTGCATGTCTTGCCACCTGATGTTGCCAAAGTTCCCATTTCTAGTGCCCCTCCAACCGCTTTTGCTCAGCAACGGCTGGATGACTATCCTAGTTTGCGCGATGACATCCTCTACAGCCAGCAACGACAGTGGAATGCCTATGATAGTGATTGCTTACCCCAATTGCGGTCCTATACCGCGATCGCAAGAGAAGCAGGTATTCCGGCTGAATTTATCCAACAACCTGGATCTCCCGGTGAAGTCATTTGTGAATTTGCCAAAAACCGATCATCAGACTTAATTCTAGTAGGTAATCGGGGTCGTTCTGGACTCAGGGAAATGCTTCTTGGCAGTGTGGGGAAATATGTTGCGAACCATGCGTCCTGTTCCGTGATGGTAGTTCGTCCTCAGCAACCGGCATGAAGATAAAAGACTTGCTCTGAGAACATTGCAGAGATATCCAATAACCGTAGAGTTCAGGGAGTCAAACTATTGTGGATGGCAAACCTCATCCCAGTGGAGATCAGCGTTTTAGGGTGCTAGAGGCAACGATGAAACGTCATCAATATCAGCCCAATTCACTGATTGAAGTTTTGCATAAGGCTCAGGAATTGTTCGGGTATTTAGAACGGGACATCCTATTACATATTGCTCACAGTTTAAAGTTACCCCCTAGTCAAGTCTATGGTGTAGCCACCTTCTATCACTTTTTCTCGCTAACACTTTCTGGACGCCATACCTGTGTGGTTTGTATGGGAACGGCATGTTTTGTCAAAGGGGCTGCATCACTCCTGTCAACAGTGGAACAGATCGCTCACATTCAAGCTGGGGAAACTACCCAAGATGGAGGCTTGTCACTCAGCACTGCTCGTTGCTTGGGGGCCTGTGGGAGTGCTCCTGCTGTGGTATTGGATGGTCAAGTGGTTGGCTATCAAACCTCAGAAATATTGGGTCAGCAAGTCACACAGATGATGGACCATTCTCAATCTAAGGTCGCAACATAAATGGATTTACAAGAACTACAAACCCTCGCTGAGCGAGAACAAGAAATTCTTGATGCTCCCTGCATCCGCTGCTGTACGGTGGGGGGCTGTTTATCCGCCAATGCCTTAGCAGTAAAAGAACAAATCGAAGTTGAAATCGCAACTCAAGCCCTCAACCCTCCAATTCAAGTACGGGGGGTGGGCTGCATGGGACTGTGTAGCCGAGGTCCCCTAGTCCGACTAGACCCCACAGGCATTCTCTACGATCAAGTGACCCCCGAAGACGCCCCTGAACTGGTCCACGCCTGCCATAAAACCCTCCAACCCCATCTGCCCAAAGCCTTATCAAATAATGCTCCGCTCCAACCCTCCTCTTATCAGCCCCGACATCACCCTTTCTTCACCCTCCAACACCCCATCGTCCTTGAAAACAGTGGTCACATTGACCCTAAGGAAATCAAGGAATATATGGCCCAAAAAGGTTATCTAGCCCTTTACCAAGCCCTTTACGATATGACCCCCAGTGAAGTAATTGATCAGATTACTCAAAGTGGTCTTCGAGGGCGAGGCGGAGGCGGTTACCCCACAGGCTTGAAATGGTCAACAGTAGCCAAAATGCCCCCTGGACAAAAGTATGTGATTTGCAATGGTGATGAGGGAGACCCGGGTGCCTTTATGGATCGCAGTGTCTTAGAAAGTGATCCCCATCGGGTGTTAGAGGGGATGGCAATTGCAGCCTATGCTGTCGGTGCTAACCAAGGCTACATCTATATTCGGGGTGAGTATCCCCTCGCCATCAATCACCTCGAAACGGCCCTGCGTCAAGCTCGCAAGCAAGGTTTACTCGGCAGTCAAATTTTTGAGTCTTCCTTTGACTTTCGGATCGATATCCGCATTGGTGCGGGGGCCTTTGTCTGTGGTGAGGAAACAGCCCTAATGGCCTCCATTGAAGGGAAGCGTGGATTACCTCACCCTCGACCACCTTACCCTGCTGAATCTGGACTCTGGGGTTGTCCAACATTGATTAATAATGTGGAAACTTTTGCCAATATCGCTCCGATTATTCGCAACGGGGCTGAATGGTTTGCTGGGATTGGTACAGACAAGAGCAAAGGAACCAAAGTCTTTTCCTTAGCGGGCAAGATTCAAAATACCGGCTTGATTGAAGTACCCATGGGTACCTCCCTGCGCCTAATCGTTGAACAGATGGGCGGGGGTGTCCTTGATGGAACGGCTAAAGCAGTGCAAACGGGTGGCCCCTCAGGGGGCTGCATTCCCGCCCATGCCTTTGATACGCCCGTAGATTATGAATCACTAACCCGTTTGGGGTCCATTATGGGGTCTGGTGGCATGATTGTCATGGATCAGGCCACCAATATGGTGGACGTAGCTCGTTTCTTTATGGAGTTTTGCATGGAAGAGTCCTGTGGCAAATGCGTTCCCTGTCGGGCAGGAACGGTTCAGCTTCACCAGTTACTCACAAAAATCTGCGAGGGGAAAGCAAGAACAGAGGATTTAGAGTCATTGAACCAACTTTGCGAAATGGTCAAGGATACTAGCCTGTGTGGCCTTGGAAAATCTGCCCCCAATCCTATTCTTAGTACCCTACGTTTTTTCAAAGATGAGTACTTAACGCTTATGCATAATGAGGGTTCTGGCGATTATCACCCCCCATAAGATAGCGTCAGACTTGGGATTAAGACTGTTGAGTTTTGTCAGTGCAGAAACGATTTAACTTAACATTACAGAACTCAAAAAATGTCCTACTTTTTCTATAAACTTAGTCCGAATAATTCTGAATATGAGCATGCAACATCCTGTTGATCCAAGCCGCTTCCCTCATCCCGGGGTAAAGTTATGGGAGCGAGGCGTTAGGCTGACTTTGCTGACCACTCTTTGTAGTCTCTTCACCATAGCTGGCCCTCAGCTTGCTTCTGCGGAAACGGTCCTTGAAAAAATAGATCGTACCGGCACAGTAACCGCTGGAACGAACAAGAATACCCTTCCCTTTGCCTTCCAAGATGAGCAAGGGCAATTTCAGGGGTACTCGATTGAAATGCTGAAACAGATACAGGCCCAATTATCGAAAAAACTTGGTAAAGAGATTGAACTCAAGCTTATTGCACTGACCCCCAACGATCGAATTCCCAAGTTAATCGCAGGGGAAGTAGATATTGTCTGTGATGCTAGCAGCTATACCTGGGAAAGGGATAAGGATATAGACTTTTCCGTCAGCTATGGTTTGACAGGGACACGTTTGCTGATTAAGAAAGGGGAAAAGGCATGGGAGCCTGAGATGTTGCTCGTTCTAACGGATTCTGGGGTCTCTCAAGAATGACCTTCTCTACGCCCATTCATAGATATGCTGATGGACAAGTTGTTTAGCCAGTTTTCGTGATA
>NZ_JANQOP010000044.1 GCF_028285745.1 Acaryochloris sp. IP29b_bin.137
CATCTCATCGTTGATGGAATTTCCTGGCGGATACTGTTAGAAGATTTACAGTTACTTTATCTTCAACTCCACCAAGCTGGAACGGCCCAATTGCCGTTGAAGTCATTTTCTACAAAGGATTGGGTTGAGCGATTACAGACCTTAGAGCGATCGTCAGAAATTCCCTATTGGCATACCGTTACCCAGGCTGAGTTAGCGCCCCTGCCCGTTGATTTTGCAGGTGGCGACAACACAATGGCCCAGGCAGAAACGTTTTCAGTCGCCCTAACCGTTGATGAAACACGGTGCTTGCTCCAAGAAGTTCCTGCGGCCTACCCCGTTCAAATGAATGATCTGCTGCTGACTGCCCTAGGACTTGCTCTTAAGCCTTGGGCTGGTCCAACCCTCCGCCTTGCGGTAGAAGGGCATGGGCGACCCGATGATCTGGATCTATCCCGTACCGTAGGCTGGTTAACCGCCCTCTATCCCCTATTGATCAAACTACCGGAGCAAGAAGAGCTGGGGGCAATCATCAAAGCGGTTAAAGAAACCGTGAGATCCGTTCCTGATCAAGGACTGGGGTATGGTATTTTACGCTATCTTCAGGGTCATGCCGTTCCGGCGACAGAAACCCCCATTCGATTTAACTATTTAGGCCAAACGGATCAGCTGTTTGCAAACTCTGAGTGGTTTACCTCAGCCCCTGAATCCACAGGGTCATCTCGAAGCCCTTATGGTTGCCGCGATGTGCTGATTGAAATAAATGCAGTTATCAGCCAGGGACATCTGAAGCTGCACTGGACCTACAGTCGAAGGCTGCATCGTCAAGGAACGATTTCCGACTTAGCACGAGCCCATGTGGAGCAGCTCAGGGGGTTGATGGAATATTGTTTATCTGCCGATACCGATCCAGGCTATAGCCCCGCTGATTTTCCGCAGATGGCATTGGCGCAGGACGAGCTAGATCAGCTGCTTGATACTTTAGATTTCTCGATTGTGGGGGGACAGGACGGATGACGACAACAACTCCTAAGTCCTCAAAGCGCCATGCGATCGCTAATATGTATCCCCTGTCCCCCATGCAGGAAGGGCTGTTATTTCACACACTGCTGACTCCCCAAGCGGGTACTTATATGCCGCAAGTGGTGCTGACCTTTTCTGGGGTCTTGGATAGCCAAATCCTTCGACAGGCTTGGCAAACAACCCTTGAACACCATGATATCCTCCGCACTGGTTTTTACTGGGAACAGCGAGATCAACCCTTTCAAGTGGTGTATCGACAGCTCTCCCTGCCCTGGGTAGAACAGGACTGGCAAACCCTATCTCCAAGGGAGCAGACGGCCAAACTAGAGATTCTCCTAGCCTGCAACCGTGACGAACCCTTTAACTTGAACCAGCCCCCACTGATGCGTTTAACCTGGGTTGCTCTGGGGGACAACCGCTATCATCTGATTTGGTGCTATCACCATCTGATTCTCGATGGCTGGTCCACAGGCCAGGTCCTCAAGGATGTTTTTCAGCAGTACTTTGCCGACATCGGCACGTTACCCACCATTGCAATACCCACACCGCCTTCCTACGGCAACTATATTGCTTGGCTCAATCGGCAAGACCCCGCTGCCGCCCAGAATTTCTGGAAAACCTACCTAGACGGCTGGTGGGAACCGACAGCACTCCCCATCTTGAAGCTCGGCAAAGCAGTCGAGGGAACCTCTTCAAATTCTCTGGCAGACCGACAGAAATGTCTTTCGGCAGCAGTTACCAAAAGGTTGCGGAACTTTTGCCAGCAGCATCAACTAACCCTTAACAATCTGGTTCAGGGAGCCTTGGGCTTGCTCCTGAGCCGCTACTGCAATACCGATGACGCGGTATTTGGAGCCACCTACGCGGGGCGTCCACCGGATCTAACAGGGTCACTAACCACCGTGGGGCTGTTTATCAATACGCTGCCTGTGCGGGTTAAAGTCAAGCGCCAGCAGACGGTGTTGGCATGGCTCCAAAGACTCAGCACCCAGCAGTCAGAAACCACAGCCTACGACTATGTTTCGCTGCGGGATATCCAAGGCTGGGTCAATGGAGGGCGATCGCTGTTTGACTGTCTGCTGGTATTTGAAAGCTATCCGGTTTCAGCAGAGCTATTCCAAGGACAAACGGCATTTGAGCTAGAGTCACTTCAGTTTAATGAATGGACTCATTTTCCACTGACCCTCCTGGTCTCTGTCGGCGACAGTCTAACCCTCACCGCCAAATATCGGACTGAGCAAATTTCTGCTGATGCAATCGAACGCTTCCTAGAGCATTTCAGCCGACTCATCGTGACACTAGCAGAACAGCCCCATAGCTCTTTGCCAGCAATCACCTTGCTTTCCAAGGCGGAGCAAGATCAGATAAGGGCATGGAATCAAACGGATACTGACTATCCTCTCCATCAGACGTTGCCCGATTTGCTGTTTGCCCAAGCGGAGAAAACACCAGAAGCAGTAGCGCTGATTGTTGATGAAGTAACACTGACTTACCGAGAACTCCACCAACGGGCTAATCAGCTCGCTCATCGGCTACAAAAGCAGGGAATAGGTCCTGAACATCGAGTGGCGATTTACCTAGAGCGATCCGTCGCCATGATGGTGGCGATTCTCGCTGTCGTCAAAGCTGGGGCAACCTATGTTCCCCTTGACCCCAGCTATCCCCAAGCACGTCTGCAGTGGATGTTAGAAGATGCCGCTGTTGCTGCAGTCCTCACGGACCAATCAACACTTTTACCCACGCTGCCTTCAATTGCTCCATTGATTGATGTTTCTGCAGGAACCCATTCTCCTACCACAGAGCCGCAACGTCTACTCCACCCTGATAACAGTGTCTATATCATCTATACGTCCGGCTCCACGGGGCAACCCAAGGGGGTCATTAATACCCATCGGGGTTTAGTGAACCGTTTGCAATGGATGCAGGAGACCTATGCATTATCAATCGGCGATCGCGTTCTCCAAAAGACGCCTCTCAGTTTCGATGTCTCTGTTTGGGAACTCTTTTGGCCGCTGCTCAACGGCGCGACGCTAGTGGTTGCGAAACCAGGTGGTCATAAAGATAATGCCTACTTAGTTGACATTTTCCGTCAGCAAAACATTACTACTCTGCATTTTGTGCCCAGTATGCTGGCGGCGTTCTTAGAAGCACCTAGCGCCTGCCCCTCCCTAAAGCAGGTGATATGTAGTGGTGAAGCCCTATCGCCAGAACTTCAGAGGCAGTTTTTTGAGCAGTTCCCTGATGCAGAACTCCATAACCTCTACGGACCGACGGAGGCTGCCATTGATGTAACGGCTTGGCGCTGTCAGCCAGGAGAGGGCTCAGTTCCTATTGGTCACCCGATTGCCAACACTCGGATTTACCTACTGGACCAAGATTATAACCCTGTGCCCGTCGGCATTCCAGGAGAGCTTTACATTAGCGGCACTGGCGTGGCCCGTGGTTATCTAAATCAGCCCGCTCTAACAGCGGAGCGGTTTATACCGAACCCCTTTGCGGATCGGGAGAGCGACAGTGAATATTCAGTGCTATATAAAACCGGTGATCTGGCTCGTTATCGCTCAGATGGAGGGATTGAATATTTAAATCGTCAAGACTCCCAGATCAAGCTTAGGGGTGTACGCATGGAGCTAGGGGAGGTTGAGTCCGTACTGGCTGAGCATCCTAATATCAGTCAAACAGCCGTGTTATTGCGAGAGGATCTGCCCTCTGGTCCTGCTCTAGTGGCCTACGTTGTAGGTGATCTAGAGGAGACACCATCAGAGAAAAAAGCATTAACAACGTTTTTGCAGCAGCGTTTACCGAGTGGTTTTATCCCCCAACGGTGGGTGATGCTAGATGCCTTACCTTTGACCCCTAACGGCAAGCTGGATCGACGTTCCCTGCCGCTGCCTGAGCAGGAAGGGGAGGGAGAAAAAGTGCCGCCTCGTAATCCCACGGAAGTTGCGATCGCAAATATTTGGACCGCTATTCTCCAAATCGAAGACCTCAGTATTGACGACAACTTTTTTGAGTTAGGCGGTCATTCCCTCAGCGCAACCCGTGCCAATACCCGTCTGCGCCAACAGTTTAACCTTGATTTGCCCCTTCATAGTTTATTTACCTATCCCACGATTGAGACCCTAGCGATTCATATTGATGCGCTGAGTATCGCCGCCACTCCACCGTCTCAGCCCACCGCTGGTTATAAGGAGATTGAGTTATGAGCTCTGAGATTCTGACTCCCAACACCTCAGCCATTGCCAACTACCTAGCTGGTCTAGCCCGGCAGGATATCAAACTGTGGTTAGACGGAGAGCGGCTGCGGTGTAGTGGTCCCGAGGAACTGCTCACCGATGGCTTTAATGCCGAACTCAAAGCCCGTAAAGCTGAGATTGTAGCCTTCCTACAGCAGGCCCAGCCCAGTTTGCCTCCCCTCAAGCCTGCGGAGCGTCCCGAACAGCTACCACTCTCCTTTGCTCAACAGCGTCTCTGGTTTCTCAATCAGATGCAGCCCGATCTAGCTGTCTATAATTTGCCGATGGCAATTGAGGTAGAGGGATTCCTAGATATAGCGGCGTTGACCCAAAGCCTGAATGAGATTGTATGCCGCCACGAAGTATTACGGACCCGATTTGTAACCCGAAATGGTCAGCCAGAGCAGGTGACTGGTAAACCAGAGCCGGTGAGAATTGTCCAAATCGATCTTCAGGGTGCTCCTGACCCTGAAGCCCAAATCCGAGAGTTTGCCGTTACTGATGCCCAAAAGTCCTTTGATCTGAGTCAAGATCAACTATTGCGTGTTACGCTCCTGAAACTCAGCGAGACACTATCAATGGTGCTATTTACCCTGCATCATATTATTGCCGATGGCTGGTCGATGGAGATTTTGGTGCAGGAGTTGGGAGCAGGCTACCGAGCTGCCTTGATGGGCCAAACGGCTTCACTGCCGGAATTGCCGATTCAGTATGCCGACTTTGCCCTGTGGCAACGCCAGTGGCTACAGGGAGAACAGCTCGAACACCAGCTAGACTATTGGCGACAGCAGTTAGACGACAATCTACCCGTACTGCAACTACCGACTGATGGTTCTCGGTCCAGGGTGCAAACTTATCGAGGTGCAGTGGAACAATTCTCTCTGTCGCCGGAGCTCAGTCAGAAACTCAATGATTTAGCGCAGCAGCAGTCCACCACTCTGTTTATGACATTGCTAGCGACCTTTAAGGTCTTACTGTATCGCTATACCAGTCAGACTGATGTCGTGGTGGGCACCCCCGTCGCCAATCGTCAGCGAGCCGAAGTGGAGGGGCTGATCGGGTTGTTTGTGAATACCCTGGTGCTGCGATCACAGCTTACTCCTCAATCCAGCTTTCAATCATTCCTGCAGCAGGTGAAAGCCACCACCCTTGAGGCTTACGACCATCAAGATCTTCCCTTTGAAAAACTGGTTGAAGCCCTCCAGCCAGAGCGAGATCTAAGCCATAGTCCCCTGTTTCAGGTTAAGTTTCGCCTTGAAAATGCGCCCCAGGAGACCCTGAGCCTACCGGGATTGACCTTTAAGCGTCTCTCTCAGCCAGTTACCACTGCCAAGCTGGACCTTAGCGTCGATCTCTATGAGACACCGGAGGGCATCGTGGGCGGTTTTGAATATAACTGCGACCTGTTCAAAGCTGAAACGATTCAGCAGATGGTCGTCCATTTTCAAACCCTGCTGGCATCCATTGTTGCGACGCCAGAACAGCCCCTTTGCGAGCTGCCGATGTTGACGGAAACCGAATGTCAGCAGCAGCTTGAGGACTGGAACCAAACCCAGAAACCCTATCGCACCAGCTGTTTCCACTATTTATTTGAAGAGCAGGTGAAGCAATGGCCTGAAGCAATCGCTCTCATCTATGACAACGGCAACGAAGCTCAGAAACTCTCCTACACCGAACTTAACCAGCGCAGCAATCAGTTAGCCCACTATCTTCAGTCTTTAGAAATTGGCCCTGAAAGCATTGTCGGTATCTGCGTCGATCGCTCCCTTGATATGATCATCGCCATGCTGGCCGTGCTCAAGGCGGGCGGTGCCTATCTCCCCCTTGACCCTGCCTATCCTCCTGAGCGCCTGGACTATATGCTCACGGATGCTCAGGTCACCATTCTGCTCACCCATAGTCAGATTTCTTTGAGCACCCCAGCTCAGCGCATCAATCTCGATACCGACTGGCCTCAACATCAACCCGATACTAATCCAACCCATACGGTTGGTCCCGATCATTTAGCCTATTTGATTTATACCTCTGGTTCGACAGGCAAGCCCAAGGGCGTCCTGATTCCACATGGTGGGTTAGTGAACCTGACTGAAGATAAAATTCGGGTCTGTCAGGTCTGTCCCGGTGACTGTATCCTACAGTTTTTCTCCTTTAGCTTTGATGCCTCCATTCCAGAGATCATCATGGCCCTAGCCACAGGCTCTAAGCTGCTGCTAGCCTCTGCAACAATGCTCCTTCCCGGACCCGATCTGAAGGCTTTGCTTCAACGCCACCAGGTCACCCACATTACTCTGACGCCCTCGGCCTTAGTGAGCGTGCCCACCGACAACTTCCCCGATCTGCGGATGGTCTTAGTGGGCGGCGAAGCACCCAGTCCTGAGCTCATTGCAACCTGGAGCCAAAATCGTCTATTTATCAATGCCTATGGGCCCACTGAAACTACAGTGAACGCTAGTATGGTGCCCTGCGGCAGTGGTCACCCCGTTGAGCCCACGCTATTGCCTAGCACCAATAAGCAGCTCTATATCTTGGATGACAATCTCCAACTATTACCGATTGGTGTACCGGGAGAACTTCATATTGGGGGGGTGGGCTTGGCTCGTGGGTATTTACATCGACCCGATCTAACGGCAGAGCGATTTATCCCCACCCCCTTTGTCAATCCCGATCATATAAACAATGCCCAGTCGACGCTTTATAAAACAGGTGACTTAGCAGAATATCTTCCCAATGGCCGAATTAAGATTTTAGGCCGGATTGATAACCAGACCAAAATTCGTGGTTTTCGCATTGAGTTAGGGGAAGTAGAGCGGGTTCTTCAGTCCCACCCAGACGTCAAGGCTAGTGTCGTGATTGTGCGCGAGGACGCAGGCAGCAAAAGTCTAGTGGCCTATGGCATCCCCATTCAAGAGAGAACCCAGGCAACCCCAGTTGAGGTGCGTCAATTTATTGCCGAAACATTACCTCAATATATGGTGCCGTCAGTGTTTATGTGGCTACCGACCCTACCGTTGACGCCCAATGGCAAAGTTGATACTCAAGCCCTACCTGCACCCACTGTTATTTCTACCCAAGATCAGGTAGCACCTCGCAGTCAAACAGAGCAAGTGCTGGCTGAGATTTTTGCTCAGGTCCTTTCCCTAGAATCGGTGGGTATCTATGATGACTTCTTTGAGCTGGGCGGTCATTCGCTGTTGGCCACCCAGCTTGTGGCTCAGCTACTCAATCAGTTTCAAGTGGAAATTACCGTGATTGATCTGTTTGAGGCCCCCACCGGTGCAGCTCTCGCCCAGCGTGTTGAGCAGAAGCAACGTCTCAGCCAGATGCAGCAACCCATTGACAGCGATGAAGACCGGGAGGAAATCGCCATATGAGCGCCTACCTCAAACCAAGCGTGATCGCAGAACCGCTAATCAATCAGTGGTATGCCTGGAGCTATCTTATTCCGCCCGCAACTGCGGCTCGATATTTAACGGAATCGCAACTGCGCATTATGCAGTCCTTTGTAGATGCGCCAGCGGTCCATGCTGCAACCTTACGCAATCCAGCGATGCAGGGAGGACCGTTTATTCAGCACGCTCCCAACCGGGTAGGTGAGATTAAAGCTTTGCTGGAGAAAACAAAGGTAGAGCAGACTCGGTTGGTGGGCTTGAGTAAGGCGATCGCCACCCTTACGGGTCAACTAGCCAACCATTCCCCCGGTGAGTCGCTGGAACCCCTCTATGCCGATCTTCCCGATGCACTGAAGGGTTATGTCGAGCTGGCGTATGACGCCCAAAATAACCCATCCATCCGCTGGATTGAAGGATTGCTCTATCGCAGCGAGTACTATAGTCCAGCCCAGCAAAGCCTGGCATTACATCTAGATGCTGATTGTGACCAGCGGGCCTTTGTGATGAGTACACCTCGACTGCCCGATGACAACAGCCTGTTCCTATCGATTCCCTTTGCCGATGGGCGCTTAGATCAGCTGTTTCAGATGCGTCATCAGCCCCAGTCGGTGCAGGCGATAGCTGCGCTACTTGAGATTCGAAATTGCGATCGCACTCTGTTCGAACAGCTCTTTACCTCAGAACCACCGCGCCAGCGATCTCCCTATCTAGGTAGCGGGGTCAGAGTTCGCTATATGGGCCATGCCTGCGTTCTGATTGAGACAGCAGAGGTCTCCATTCTTTGCGATCCCCTCATCAGCTATGAACATCCCACAGGGATGGCTCGCTATAGCTATAGTGACTTGCCCGAAACCATTGACTATGCTCTGATTACCCACAACCATCAGGACCACGTCATGCTGGAGACACTGCTGCAGCTTCGGCATAAAATTAAGCACCTTATTGTCCCCAGCGGTCAAAAAGGTTCTCTCCTCGATCCATCATTAAAACTGGCCCTGCAACAGATTGGCTTCTCTCAGGTTTCCACCCTAGATGAGCTAGACAGCATCCCCCTTCCCGATGGTGAAATCATCAGCATTCCCGTGTTGGGGGAACATGGCGATCTCAATATTGCCACCAAAAATGCTTACTGGATTACCCTCAAAGGTCGCTCCATCCTTTGTGCGGCTGACTCTAACAACCTCGATTCAACTCTCTATGCTCACATCCATCACCTACTGGGTGATCTAGATTTGCTGTTTATCGGCATGGAATGTGATGGTGCTCCCTTTACCTGGGCCTATGGCCCCCTACTGCTCCAACCCACTGCCTATCAGCAGGCCCAAACTCGACGTCTGGATGGCTCTAACTGCGATCGGGCTCTAGACCTGATCAATCAACTCAATCCTCAGCAAGTTTATGTCTACGCGATGGGCCAAGAACCCTGGCTTACCTATATCACCTCCATTGACTACACCCCAGACTCAGCTCCTATCCAAGAATCCAGTCAGCTTGTAGAACACTGTCAGCAGCAAAATCGGATCAGCGAACGCTTGTTAGGCCATAAAGAAATCGAGCTGCCACCAGGTCAGCCCCCTTGCAGAACCAGTGCCCCAATTTCCGTTAAACCAGTTATTACCCCAGTGCCTGAATTTGTACCGCGATTACCCAAGCAACAAAAGCCAGTTTCTCAGCAGCCTTTAACGTCTATTTCCCCTGCAACACCTATGCCTAATGACGACCTCACTCCTTTCCTTACTCAGCTGCAAAGCCTAGATATTCGTCTCTGGCTAGAGGAAGATACCCTCCGCTGCAGTGCCCCAAAAGGGGCTCTAACCCCGGAGCTTACTGCTCAGCTCAAGGAGCATAAACCCACCATTATCGCTTTGCTCAAAGGCAGCACGGTACAGGCATCAGGATCATCTGTAGATCAATCCTCAGCTCAGCAACCCGACTGGCAGCAAGATCGGATTTTGCCCGCCGATATTACGCCATCGGCTGCTGTTGCCAGGGTCTCGTCTTCTCCTAAAACTATTTTCTTGACCGGAGCAACGGGTTTTCTTGGAGCCTTCCTTCTCTTTGAGCTATTGCAGCAAACCGATGCCCAGATCCATTGTCTGGTGCGCGATCTCAACTTAGACAAATTCAAGCAGTGCCTATCGGACTATCAAATTTGGAACCCCAGCTTTGCTGCCCGGCTGGTCCCTGTTGTAGGGGATTTATCCCAGCCTTACTTAGGACTATCAGAAACCCAGTTCTCCACTCTAGCTGAGCAGGTAGACAGCATCTATCACAACGGCGCTCAGGTTCACCATATTTCTCCCTACACCCAGCTTAAGGCCACCAATGTTGACGGCACCCGTGAAATTATCCGGTTAGCCTGTCATGGACATCCTAAACCCCTGCACTACACCTCGACCCTGAGCGTCTTACCGCCCACACCCCTAACGGGACAGGCCAAAATCTATGAACAGGATGACCTCAGTGCTTACCCGGTCCCAACAGGGGGATATAACCGCAGTAAATGGGTAGCCGAGCAACTAGTGGCTCAAGCCCGAGATCGCCACCTTCCCGTCACCATCTATCGTCCTGGCCCCATTTCTGGCCATAGCCAAACCGGCGTCTTTAACCGCAACGATTTTCTCTATCGGTTAATGCAGGGCTATGTGCAATCCGGTATGGCTCCTGACGGTGAAATGCCGCTAGACATACTGCCAGTGGACTACGTCAGCAAGATCATGGTTTACCTATCACTGCAGCAAACTTCCATTGGCAAAGCCTTTCATTTGATTCACCCTCAACCAACATCATCTGACCTCATCTTTTCTGCTTGCCATGGGGTGGGCTATCCCATTGAGCGCGTCCCCTACGCCACCTGGTTCCAGAAATTGATGGAGATTGCCCAGGGCGACCGCACCCACGCTCTTTACCCGCTCGTCTCTCTCTTTGCCTCCCGTCAGGAAACTGCAACAACGAGTAAATCCCGTCAGCTCGAACTCCCCTTCGATACCCAGCAAACTGATACAGCCTTAGAGGCCGCTCCCTTTAAGCCACCCACCCTAAATCAAGTGCTCTTTGAGACTTATCTCAACACCATGATCGAAACCGGAACGCTGTCGCCACCCCCGGTCCCTGCCTAAATCTACCTTTCACTTCTTGACCCCGATTTTTTCCTATGACTGACCGCTATACCGACTACAACAACTGGGCTTGGCTCTACAACGAAACCGTTGGCCCCGACTATAGTCAGCCTCAGCTCAACCTGCTTAAGCGGGTCTTTCTGCCCCATATCCCTGATCAGGGACGGATTTTGGACCTTTGCTGCGGCACAGGTCAGTTAATTCAGCCCCTAGTCAATGCTGGATATCAGGTTACAGGCCTTGATGGTTCGGAAGAGATGCTGACCTATGCCCGCCAAAATGCACCTCAGGCCACCTATCTGCTAGAAGATGCCCGCCAGTTTGAGTCTGAAACGGCCTTTGATGGGGCCTTTTCCACCAGCGCTTCTCTCAATCACCTCATGAGTCTGACGGATCTGCGCCAAGTCTTCGAGCGGGTTTATGCAACCCTTAAAAGCGGGAGCCTATTCGTCTTCGATCTTAACCACCCTGGACAGCTTAAACGCTGGTGGCGCGGTCAACCCACCGAAGGGGAAATCCGTCGCCGCTATGCCTGGATGATCACTCCTCACTACGACCCCCAAAACACCGAAGGGGCATTTATCGTCAAAATTTACCAAGCTGGCCATCCCCCAGAAGGTTTGGGCCAAATTCTGTCCTTCCTAAGACGGTTACTCTACAAAATTCTGAGTCATCCTCGTTTTATTGGGTTGCGCCTTAAACTGCTGCAGAACTTTAATCGCTTTGAACCACACTGGCAACAGTTAACCCTGACTTATCCCATCAAGGGCCACTCTATTGATGCGGTCAAAGACACTCTGGCACAGGTGGGATTTACAAATATTGATCTGCAGACCATCGACGGTCACTCGGAAATTGACAACAATCACTCGGCTCACTTTATCTGCACCAAACCATCCTCAGTGTCACTGACGAATGCCTCGACTCAAGCGAACAACTCCATTGCCTGATATCCGCATTCCCTTCTAACCTATGACTCTCACTTCTACCACTCACCAAGCCCACCTGCAGTCGATTATTGATCGCTATACCCAGCGCACAGCTCAATCAAAGCAGTTTGCAGCAGACAACCGCTCCTTGCTGGCAGATAAAAGCTCTATTGGTTTTAACTTCTCCCCCGAAACCAAGGAGATGTGCTACCCAGTGGTGGCAGCACGATCTCAGGGTTCAAGACTTTGGGACATCGACGGCAATGAATATATCGACATTCTCATGGGGCTGGGGACTTATCTCTTTGGCCATAATCCTGCCTTTGTTCAGGCAGCGATTACTGAGCAGCTACAGAGGGGGATGGCGATCGGTCCTCAATCAGAGCGAGTGGGAGCCGTTGCCCAGCTTATCCGTGACCTAACCGGCATGGAGCGGGTAACCTTCAGCAACACCGGAACAGAGGCTGTAATGACGGCAGTACGCATTGCCCGCACCGCGACTCGCCGATCTAAGATTGCCGTGTTTACGAATTCCTATCACGGTCATTTCGATGCAGCGCTAATGCGGGCTCCAATCAGTGAATACGCCCGTAAAAAGGCAGTGCGCGTCACTGGTGCTAAATCTTGGCTAGCTCCCCTCAACTGGCTACTGAAACAGCGCCTTAATACTCGAGCGGTCCCTGCTGCCCTCGGTGTACCTGCCGCCGTCGCCCGCGATGTCATCATTCTGGAGTACGGCAATCCTCAATCCCTTGCGGTGATCAAAGCCCATCGCAATGATCTCGCGGCAGTCCTCGTTGAACCTGTCCAAAGTCGTTGCCCTGAACTACAGCCTCAAGAATTTCTACAGGAGTTGCGAGATCTTACCCAGACTCACAATATTACTCTTATTTTTGATGAGATGGTGACTGGATTTCGTATTCATCCCGGTGGCGCTCAGGCTTATTTTGACATTCAGGCTGACATCACCACCTATAGCAAAATTGCCGGGGGTGGTTTGCCGCTTTCAATCATTGCCGGAGCTGCACGGTTTATGGACCACATTGATGGCGGTGTGTGGCACTACAGCGATGACTCGGTCCCTCAGGTGCCAACCACATTCTTTGCGGGCACCTTCTGCAAGCATCCCCTGGCGCTAGCTGCTTCAGAAGCGGCACTCAGCCATCTCAAGGCTGCTGGACCATCACTTCAAGCTGAACTCACCCAAAAAACGGTTGATTTGGTAGCTCGACTGAATGACTTTACTGCAACTGCCTGCTTGCCCGTTCGCTTTACGCAGTTTGGTTCATTTTTTGCGATCGCACTGACCCATAGCAATATCTCCCCCCTTGCACTCAATCTCCTTTCATACCACCTCCTCAATCGAGGTATCCATCTTCGCAGCGGGGATAAAGGAGGGTTCCTCTCCACCGCCCACACTCAAGAAGATATTGATGCGATTTATATTGCCTTCACAGAGGGACTCATGGCCCTTTTTGAAGCCAACTACCTTTAACTATGTTCCATATCTACATTTGTTTTATACACAAAAAAAATTATGACCGAATCAACCGAAACAATATATAGAGTTGTCATCAGTGATGAAGGACGCTACTCCATTTGGCCAGAATTCAAAGAAATTCCTTGGGGTTGGCGCGCAGAAGGCAAACAAGGATCCAAACAAGAGTGCCTCGACTACATTGCTGAAGTTTGGACAGACATGCGCCCTTTAAGTCTTCAAAAAATAATGGCCACACCACCTCAAGAAGAGCAGTCCACCAATGACTAGTCAAGTTGCCATAACGCTGGGAAGGCATTCTAAGCAAGCTGCTAAGGAACTTTCTGTGACTCCGGATAACTCGTTCGATACTCTAGATCTGCTCGTACCATGGGATATTCCCCTAGAGTGCCAGTTGAGCGAGCCAGAAAAACAACGGATTCAACAATGCCTAGATCAGCTTGTAAATGCCATTAATGCACCAACATTTATCCAGGCTCTGTCACAAATTGAGACGATTCTTTCTCATCTAGAAACGCCAAAAACCCAACTCGCAAAGCCCAGTTCTACAAAGACAGCTCTCTCCACAGAGGAGGTTGATGACTATGACCAGTACTTCCGCGTGAACCATGTTGAATCTCATGAAACAGCCCTTTGTCTTGTCAGGGGTCTGCTGACAAACTGTCATCGGTTCATGGCCCTTTGCTACCAGAGCCCCCAGCTCGATCCCCAGCAGATAGATCAACAAAAGCAAGGCTTCTTATGCTATGTCCACCTGCTAACCAGAGTGTTTAATCTCGAATGATGACCCAACCAACTCCTCAATCAATATGGCAAGGATTCCATTGGTCGTTCTTTATCAACGTTCAGGGACTTATTATTAGCCTGCGAAGATTTGAAGCCCAGTTAGCCCTTGGCAATCTAGATCAAGCTCAAACAGAACTCTCCACTGCGACTAAGCTGCTTCTAGCTTCTGGAGCTTCCATGGAGTTGGCGGGTAGCTTCAGTCGTGAAGCCTATCAAATGGTTCGTGAATCAATGACTCCCCCTCAAGTGCGCGCTACGAATTTTAGCGGATTGATGTCTTGGGAGCATGCCGCACTCATGCAAATATGGAAACGCCTACGTCCGATATTCGCAACGCTACCCAATGACCTCCAGCCCCAGCACCAAAAGTTCATACAAGCTTACTTCTCACTGGTAGATGCTCATAAGGGCGTGTGTGAAAAATTTGGTGGAACCACAGATGGCAGCCTCAGATTTGAACAGAATTCAGCTATTGCTACCCTAGACCAATTCAGTCTCAGCCGTTGGCAACTTATAGATCCAACCCATTCAACGATATCCAAATGCCCTTTTTCATACAAGCACTAAATACAATACAGTTCCTAATGAGAGGGTTAACTCCTGCCCTTGAATTCACAAAATATATAGTCACTTCTTTTGCAATTTACGGCTGCTTCTTTATGGTAGAGAGAATCAGGCCTGTTGAATCTGACCAACCTAGATCTCACCTTTGGTTTAACCTAAGGTGGTTTGTTCTTTACAGCTTAATAGTCTTCGGTTTTCAGGCAATTGGTATAAGCATACTAGTTCCTACCATTCGTGATTCGCTTGGAGGATCACTAATAGACCTTCAGGCCCCCCACAACTCCTGGTCAGTATTGTTGCTTTCACTACTGTACTTATTTCTTGTTGATTTTTTCTATTATTGGTTTCATCGCCTACAACATACTAGTTCATTCCTGTGGGAACAACATAAACTTCATCACAGTGAACTTTCGCTAAATGTCACAAGCACTCGTCGAGTTCATTGGTTAGAAGAACCCTTAGTACTGATATTTTTGGGTTTACCATTAGGAATATTGATCCAATTTAATGGCTTACCATTAGGAGTCTTATCCCTTATTGAGATCTTATGGTTGCAATTTATCCATATGAATTTGAGACTACATTTAGGTACAGCTTCACGTATAATCACTGGACCTCAATATCACCGAATCCACCATTCATTCAAAGTTGAACACTTAGATAAAAACTTCTCGGCATTTTTTCCTTTATGGGATATTTTTTTTGGGACCTACTATCATCCTCAAAAAAATGAATTCCCAGCAACAGGTTTAAATAACAAAGAAGATTACAACAACATTTTTGTGGCATTTTTCTTACCTTTTAAAGGGTGGATTAGTTCAAAGCATAAGCACACCAGAATTTCAAAAACAAAAGGTGGATTAGTCAGGAAAGAATAATGGTATTGCGATTTTTCTAGTTTATTACTGAAACTAAAGTCTTGAGAAATTCATTGCTTAAACAAAAAATGAGAACAAGCTAAATTGAATAATAATTTACAAGTGAAAAAATCAACTATTAAGCTTAAATGACTTTAGTTATTCCAAATTCATAATATTCATAAGATAATATTATTAAACTTAACCACTCTGGACTGCAAGTCCAGAGGTTAAAGAAGGGACTGAAAGTCCCAATCTATAGCTGCGTCGTCAACTTATCGATCTGATGTGATATGAAAACCTCTAGCTGTTAGTGCT
>NZ_JANQOP010000362.1 GCF_028285745.1 Acaryochloris sp. IP29b_bin.137
TCCCTTACGCTGGATGCAGGGAAACTTCGTTTAAACTTAGTCAATTGAGGCACCCATGGTAGACACCCTCAAAAAGCCTGATGTTCAGGAATTACGTGACGGGATTAAAGTCCCCGCCAAAGAAACGATCCTCACGCCTCGTTTCTATACCACTGACTTCGATGAGATGGCCAAAATGGATCTCACCGTCAATGAAGACGAGATTCGAGCCATTATCGAAGAGTTCCAGGCTGACTATAATCAAAAGCATTTTGTCCGCGATGACCGCTTCGATAAGTCTTGGGATCACATTGATGGTGAAACCCGTCGATTGTTCATCGAGTTTCTAGAGCGCTCTTGTACAGCTGAGTTCTCTGGCTTCCTGCTCTATAAGGAGTTGGGTCGTCGTCTCAAGACCAAAAATCCTCTCCTGGCTGAAGGTTTTAACCTGATGTCTCGGGATGAAGCACGTCATGCTGGCTTCCTTAACAAAGCCATGACGGACTTTAAACTCTCTCTCGACTTGGGTTTCTTGACCAAGAGCCGCAGCTACACCTTCTTCAAGCCTAAATTTATTTTCTACGCTACCTACTTATCCGAGAAGATCGGTTATTGGCGCTATATCACCATCTATCGTCACCTCGCAGCCAATCCAGACGATTGTGTTTATCCCATCTTTGAATTCTTTGAAAACTGGTGCCAAGACGAAAACCGTCATGGTGACTTCTTCGATGCTTTGATGAAGTCTCAGCCCCAGCTCCTCAATGATTGGCGAGCTAGACTATGGGCACGGTTCTTCTTGCTATCCGTGTTTGCCACTATGTACCTGAATGACCTTCAGCGTTCTGGTTTCTATGCTTCCATCGGTTTGGATGCTCGGGAATATGACAAGCATGTGATTGAGAAAACCAACGAAAATGCCGGTCGCGTCTTCCCCTTGGTTCTTAATGTAGAGCACCCCAGCTTCTATGGACACTTAGAAGAATGTGTGGAGAATTGCGCTGGACTGCGGGCCATTGATGCCTCTGAGCAGCCCAAATTTATCAAGACCCTCCGCAAGCTGCCCTTATATCTGGCTAACGGATTCAACTTCTTGCGTCTGTATCTAATGAAGCCCATTCCTACGGAGCAGCTAGAAGGGACCGTCCGCTAGCTTCAATCAATAACCTTACTAACCACCAAAAGTTGACGCTTTTGGTGGTTTTTTACGTTTTTTGGTATCGTCCCATCCATGATCTCGCCTTAAGAGGTTGGGGCATAGCGCATCCCTGGCAGTTGAGTGACCCAGCCTTGTAATTCTAGCTGCAGAATCTCACCAGACACCTCTCCAGCTGATCCCTCGATTGACTGAACAATCAAATCAAAGGGGACTGAACCATCTCCAGATTGCTGACACAATTGACGAACCACTTTCAATATTTCTGCTTGTAGGGGTGGCAGGGCAGGTTGAGCGGTAGGGGCGGCAGCAGGGGGATCGGCCACGAGCGGAGGAATGGTCCCTAACTGATCGAGCAGTTGACCAATCCCTAAAATAAGTTGGGCACCTCGTTGAACCAGACCTAAACATCCCATCGCACGGGGATTATCTAGAGATCCGGGAAGAACATAAATGTCACGGTTATACTCATTGGCTTGATAAGCCGTAATCAGTGCACCGGATTTTGTAGGAGCTTCCATCACTAGCACAGCCCGACATAAACCCGCCACAATCCGATTGCGACGGGGAAAATGGGCTCGGTTGGGTTGTGTGCCTGCTGGATATTCACTCAGGAGTAACCCTTGCTCCTGAATTTTTTGGTACAGTCCCTGGTTCCGGGGCGGGTAAATCATATCCACCCCTGTTCCCAGAACGGCAATGGTACGCCCACCGCCCTCTAAGCAACCGATATGAGCTTGGGTATCAATCCCTTCAGCCATCCCCGAAACAACCGTAATGCCTCGTTTAGCTAATGCGAACGCAATCTTGCGGGTCCATCGTTTGGCATACTCTGAGGGATCTCTCGTCCCGACCATGCCTACCATCGGTGTACTCCCTTGATGCTCAGAGAGCTGAACTTGTCCTCGATAGTAGAGTAGGGGCGGCGAATCAGCGATTTCCGCAAGCATACGGGGATAGGCCTGATCTGCCATGCACCAAAAGCTCGGGTTTTTCTGTAAATGCTGCGTTAAGAGATCGGTCGGAGAGCCAGCTTGGCGGTGTTTCTGAATAGTCTTGAGGGTTTGAGCCCCAATTCCAGTCACCGTTCCTAAGGCCGCTGTATCGGCAGACCAGGCTGCGGAGAGTGAGCCAAAACGCTGTAGTAAACGCTTGAGAACCACTGGACCTACACCTGGTATTTTCGACCAAGCTAGCCAGTAGGAGCGTTCTTCCACGTTTTCACACGATACTGTCTACGCACCTAAAATATCTTGTTTATACACCTAAAATAACTTTACTGATTTCGCAGGACGTTACGCCATCCAACAAAATAGTCCAAACTCATTCGCAGAAGGCTATGCTGCAACTGGTTTGACTGCTTGCTTGGAAAAGCCTTGCTTGGTTAATTCTTGATTCAACAACAAGCTATTTTCTACCCGGTCTACAAACATGACCCCCGTCAGGTGATCCATTTCATGCTGAATCACCCGCGCCATCAGGTCAGTCGCAACGATGACTTGCGGTCTTCCTTGCTCGTCTTTGTAAGCCACTTCGATTTGGGCCGGTCGCCGAACATCAAGATACACTCCAGGAATGCTGAGACAACCCTCTTGGCCTAGGGCTAAGTCAGTACTATGGCGGCGAATCTTGGGGTTTATCAGAATAATTGGTTGATTGGCGGGTTCTTCTGGATCGGTATCGACGACAATGAGTTGTTTGCCCACAGCTACCTGCGGTGCAGCCAAACCGATACCATCAGCGCTATACATGGTCTGCAGCATCTGTCGGGCTAGCTCCCGAATCTCATCATCGACTTTGGCAATCCGCTTGGCTGATTGCCGAAGGACGCGATCGCCAAGGACATGAATATTGAGAGGTGGATTCTTAAGTTTGCGCTTTTCAACCAGAACTTCAGAAGACATAAACAAGCGTATAGGAGGTAACTGAAAATAATGAAGAGAAATTTCTCATATTCTAATTGTACTCAATCCCGGCGAGGTCCCTCAAGCTTGAGAGTTGCTTCTGCTACTTCCCACCTATTTTTGTAGTCTGCTCGAATCTCCCTTGTCTGCCCATACGGTTATTGGCAGGCGTATAAGGCAGGGAGCGTGTCACTTTTTCAAGAGGAAAATGATAATTGAGTTGAGACGAGCACTCTTGTTGACTATGACACCTGAAGAGGAACAAGAATTCAATGCCTGCGCGACTCGTATTGCGCAATTACTGTATCAAGATTCCCAATCTCAATCTCTGCCTATGAATACCTTGGTAGAGATTGAAGCCACCGTTCGTACTCAACTGCAAACGCATGTATCCCCTCGGCTAGGCCTTTTTTTATCGACCAAGTTAGCCCACCCGATGCCAGAGACTATCGACGGACCTTAAAAAGTATTCTGGGCAAAATCTAACTCACCCGAGGGCAAGCAACAGCACTCAAGGTCAAGCCCAGCAGCCAGTTAAGTCCCTACTTAGAGATGTGTGTCCTTCGCATCACTGCTAATATTGCTTATGCTCATGCAGCAGAGGATCCAGGGCGACCGCACATAGAAGTTAACAAAGTAGTCGAATAGGCAGAGGTGGAGGATAATGCCTCAAAAGCAACGCTCAGCAAGCCATGAAATCCTCTCC
>NZ_JANQOP010000368.1 GCF_028285745.1 Acaryochloris sp. IP29b_bin.137
ATAAACGGTTGTTGGTGCTAGTGATGAAGCTACAAAATCTTTCCCATGCGCTGGCGCTTTCGCGTCTTTGCAATACTGTTGTCATGGTTATGATTGCTGAAAATTATGAATGTGTATGAATTTAGAAGCTTTAAGATAAATCTTGATTAACTTCTCCACCGATTGTAACCAGTTTGTTTAAGAATGTAAACTTTTTAAGAATTTCTTAGGATTGAGGCAACGAAGGTCTATCCGGGGGGCCATCCTAAAGACCGCCCACCCAACAGGTGTAAATGGAGGTGATCCACCGTTTGGCCGCCGTCTTCTCCGTTATTAATCACAACGCGAAAACCGTTATCGAGCTTTTCCTGGGCCGCAATTTGCTGAACGACTTTTAAGAGATGGCCCAGAAGAGCCTGATCATTAGCGTCTGATTCGGATAAACGAGGGATGACTTTTTTGGGAATGACCAGAATATGGACCGGGGCCTGGGGGCTGATGTCACGGAATGCGATCGCAAGGTCGTCTTCATAAACAATATCTGCGGGAATTTCGCGACGAATAATCTTGCTAAAAATCGTCTCAGGCGCTTGACTCATAAGGACACTCATCCAGCCAATTGAATGGAATTTGAGTTCATCCTATGGGAGGTCTGCCCGAAAATTCAAATCTTTAGCCGTAGAGAATCATTCAGGCTCAAATTTCCCTCAGAGAAAGCCACCAGAAACGTGTACAGATAGTCAGCTGCAAAGTAGTATGGTAAAGCGCTGAAAACGTTCTAATGTAAAGGCATGTAAACGTTTAGGCGTGTTTCAAACTTTACGTAATTATGTCCGTAGAACGGGTAAGGAATAATGATGCATCCTCACTTGCAATCAGCTTTGGCTCAACGCCGCGCCATCAAGATTATCAGTGGCTTAAATAACTTCAATACTGCCCATGTCACTGCTGTAGTGCAAGCTGCTGAACAAGGTGGAGCCACTTTTGTCGATATCGCTGCAGATCCTGAGCTAATTCAAACCGTACGACAGTCCATCCGCTTACCGATTTGCGTGTCAGCCGTAGAGCCCGAAAAATTTGTAGAAGCAGTCTCTGCAGGGGCTGACCTCATCGAAATTGGTAACTTTGATAGCTTTTATGCTCAAGGACGCCAGTTTAGTGCCCCGGAAGTTCTAGAACTGACGCATCAAACCCGAGCCTTACTGCCCACGATTCCCTTATCAGTGACGGTTCCCCACATTCTAGAATTGGATCAACAGGTCCAATTGGCTCAAGAATTGGTCCAAGCAGGGGCCAACCTGATTCAAACAGAAGGCGGTACCAGTAGCGATCCAATTCACGCAGGCACGTTAGGATTGATGGAGAAAGCAGCCCCCACATTAGCTGCTGCCTATGAGATTGCCCGATCCGTTGATATTCCTGTGCTTTGTGCGTCCGGTTTATCGAATGTGACCGCTCCGCTGGCGATTGCTGCAGGGGCTTCGGGAATTGGGGTGGGATCCGCCGTTAATCGTCTTCATGACCCATTGGCAATGGTTGCAGCCGTCAGATGCCTAGTGGAATCGCTTCCACAAGCCGCAACTCGACCTGCAATTGGATAAATTAAATTGCCCTGCGCGGCATGATGAACAGTCTGCAACGGCGGCTGACTGCAATGTTTTGGCTGTTATCCCTCAGTCAAAACTTAGAATGCCTGACCCAGGGCATTGGGCGTAGTTCATGGAGTATAGATTATGAGAGCCGTACTCATGGCTGGTGGCGAAGGGACTCGGTTAAGACCGCTTACCTGCGATCTGCCCAAGCCGATGGTACCTATTCTCAATCGACCGATTGCTGAGCATATTGTTAATCTGCTCAAGCATCATCAGATCTACGAAATCATTGCGACGCTCTACTACCTCCCTGATGTGATGCGGGACTATTTCCGCGATGGGTCTGACTTTGGGGTACAGATGACCTATGGCATCGAAGAGGAGCAAGCTTTAGGAACGGCAGGGTGCGTTAAAAACATTTCCGCCCTATTAACAGATACGTTCCTCGTCATTAGCGGAGACTGCATCACCGATTTTGATCTGACCGCTGCTATTCAATTTCATCGGCAGAAAGGCTCCAAGGCTACATTAGTTCTAGCCCGAGTCCCAGACCCGATGGAATTTGGGGTAGTGATTACGGACGATCACCATCGGATTGGTCGCTTTCTGGAAAAGCCCTCCACGAGCGAGGTCTTTTCCGATACGGTCAATACTGGCATCTATATCCTTGAACCAGAGGTATTGGATTACCTCCCTAGCGATCAGCCAACCGACTTTTCTAAGGATCTGTTTCCTTTACTCCTGGAAAAAGGTGAACCCATGTTTGGCTACGTTGCTGAGGGCTATTGGTGCGATGTTGGCAGTTTAGATTCTTATCGAGAAGCTCAATATGACGCTTTGCAGGGGAATGTCCGCTTGGAATTTGCCTATCAAGAAATAAACCCAGGACTGTGGATGGGACAAAATGTTCACGTTGATCCAGAAGCTAAACTCCATCCCCCCATCCTGATTGGTGATAATTGTCGGATTGGGCCTCGGGCCAACATTGAAACTGGAACGGTTGTAGGCGATAACGTCACCATTGGTAGCGATGCGGATCTAAAACGTCCAATTATTTGGAATGGCGTTTTGATTGGAGAAGAAGCCCATCTGCGGGCCTGTGCGATTGCTCGGGGGGCCCGGGTGGATCGACGCACTCATGTCCTAGAAGGCGCAGTGGTTGGAGCGTTATCAACGGTGGGTGAAGAGGCTCAAGTCAGTCCAGGGGTGCGGGTGTGGCCCAGTAAACATATTGAGCCGGGGGCTACCCTCAATATCAACTTGATTTGGGGCAATACTGCGCCTCGAAACCTCTTTGGCCAGAGGGGCGTCGCCGGTTTAGCCAATGTAGATATTACCCCTGAGTTTGCTGTCAAATTAGGGGCAGCCTATGCCTCAACATTGAAGCCAGGATCACAGGTCACTGTTTCTCGCGATCAGCGCAGTATTTCCCGCATGGTCTCCCGATCATTGATTTCTGGCATCATGTCTGTGGGTGTCGATGTCCAAAATTTAGAAGCAACCGCCTTACCCATTGCTCGCTGTGTCCCCCGTGCCTCCATGGTAGTGGGTGGAGTACATGTTCGTATTCACCCTGATCGCTCTGACTTTATCCTGATTGAGTTTTTTGATGACCAGGGGATCAATATTTCCAAGGCAAAGGAAAAGAAAATTGAAGGGGCCTACTTTAAAGAAGATTTTCGGCGGGCTCCCATTGGAGAAATTGGTGGAATTACTTATCCCGGTGGCTTATTAGATGGCTATGCCCAAATTTTCGAAAAATGGCTCAATACAGCTGTTGTTCGGGAAGGTGACTTCAAGGTCGTCATCGATTATGTCTATGCTGTCTCAGGTGCAGTCTTGCCAAGATTACTCAGTAAGTTTGGCTGTGATGCGGTGGTTTTAAATGCCAGTTTGCGAACGAAAGGCCCCACGCCTGAACAGCGAGAAGAACTGCTCACCCAGTTGGGACCTGTGGTGGAAGCATTGAAGGCCAATTTTGGCGTCCAGGTTGCAGCGAATGGTGAGCAACTTCTATTGGTAGATGAAACTGGGAGTGCTATTCGAGGGGAACAATTGACCGCCTTGATGGTGGAAATTATTTTGACCGCCAATCCGAGAGGTGCTGTTGTAGTCCCCGTGCATACCTCAAGTGCCGTCGAACAAATTGCCCGCCGCCATGATGCCACTGTCATTCGAACCAAGGTCAATCCCACCGCTTTGATGGAAACCTGCCGCACCAACCCTAATGTAGTACTGGGGGGGAGTGCAGATACCGGCTTTATCTTTCCCCAACTCCATCCGGGGTTTGATGCCATGTTCTCCATTGCCAAGCTGATTGAGATGCTCACCCTACAACAAAAGTCGCTGGGTGAACTCAAAGCTGATTTGCCCCGCATTTTCCATCGCACTCAAACTGTGCGGTGCCCTTGGAATCGGAAAGGGGCCTTGATGCGCTATTTGGTGGAGACGCATCCTGCCGATACATTGGAACTGGTGGATGGCGTTAAGGTTATAGACCCAGCTTCCGATAATTGGACCTTAATTCTCCCAGATGCCAGTGAGCCCCTAGTCCATATTTTTGCCAATGGTGGCGATCGGGAATGGGTCGATGCCACCTTACGCGAGTATCGTCAGCGCATTCAAGAATTTACCGAGCGCGATCCAGATTTAGAAAACAATCTTGAGGAAAGCTGATCCCTTTATTTATTCTTGGTAGACTGCCTAAAGCTGCAGAATTTAAGATTAGCCCCAACCACTTGGGGCTTTATCTTAGTCAAACTTGTTATTCTGCTCGTAGAGGGCTGAAATCTCACCTAAATAAAAGATTTGAAGGATTAACCATATGAATACTTGTGTCTTAATGGCAGAGATTACCAAAGCCCCTCAACTGCGATATACCCAAGATGGACAAACTGCCATCTCCGAGATGTGGGTGCAGTTT
>NZ_JANQOP010000005.1 GCF_028285745.1 Acaryochloris sp. IP29b_bin.137
AAAGGCTGGAGCCATTTTAATCTGTGTCGATGGAAGGCTATGCAGTGAGAGGGTTTCAGATAATTTGACCCATGGAATAAAACCCGAAATGAGTTGTAAATCTGAACCAATTAGCTATACACAGTCACAATTCAAGGAATTGCGAAATACTTACCCAAAAATACTGCCGAAAAATTCTACAGCTTCTTTAAGTGAGTTGATAAACGTATCAATTTCCTCGCGAGTGTTGTAAAAATAGAGACTTGCTCTGGCCGTAGACGACACCTTCAGATGCCGATGCAAAGGCTGAGTACAGTGATGTCCGGCCCGAATGGCTACACCTGCTTGATCCAAAATCGTGGAGAGATCGTGGGGATGCACATCCCCTGCCGTAAAGGAAGCCAATGCCGCTCGACCTGTCCCATCTATATTGGGCTGAGGACCATAGACCTGCACCTCAGAAATCTCTCGCAGCCGCTTAAACAGGTAAGCCGTTAACTCCGCTTCATAGGCATGAATCTTGTCCATACCAATTTGGGTCAAGTAATCAACCGCTGCCCCTAGGCCCACTGCCTCACCAATGGCAGGGGTGCCTGCCTCAAACTTGTGGGGTAAATCTGCATAGGTGGCATGGTCTAGAAACACATCGGCAATCATTTCACCGCCGCCCAAGAAGGGGGACATGCTACGCAGCAAATCCAGCTTACCGTAGAGGAAGCCAATGCCCGTGGGGGCGCACATTTTATGGCCAGACGCCACCAGCCAATCGCAGTCGATCTTCTGGACATCGATGGGCATATGGGGGACACTTTGGCAGGCATCGATCAGCACTTTGGCATTGTATTGGTGTGCGATCGCAACAATCTCTTCCACCGGATTTACACAGCCCAAGGTATTGGACACATGTACCACCCCCACCAGTTTGGTGCGGTCATTCACCAGAGTTTTGAACTGCTCTAAAGCAAAGGCTTGATTCTCATCCAGCTCCACAAACTTGAGCACCGCCCCGGTTTTCTGGGCCACCCACTGCCAGGGAATCAAATTACTGTGATGCTCCATCACCGTCAGGATGACTTCATCGCCAGCCTTGAGATTATTCATTCCCCAGCTATAAGCCACCAGGTTAATCCCTTCACTGGCATTGCGGGTATAGACAATCTCTTGACGAGACGCCGCATTGACAAAGGCCGCCACCTTATCTCGTGCCCCCTCATAGGCATCCGTCGCCCGACCACTCAGGGTATGGACCCCTCGGTGGACATTGGCATTATCTTGCTCGTAATAGGCCTGCAGTGCTTCCAAGACAGAGGTCGGTTTCTGAGAGGTGGCCGCACTATCCAAATAGACCAAGGGACTCTCCTGAATTTGCTGATGCAAAATGGGAAAGTTAGGACGAACCTGAAGGGCTAGAGACTTTTCTTGGATGGCAATCATAGGTGCAGAATCACGAATCTAACGTATTTGGGACAACACAGCGTTTAGCAGAGTCTGGCGCTGCTCAGCAATGGGCAATTGATCAATAATTTCCGCCGCAAACCCCTCGACCAGCAAATCGCAAGCGCTATTGCGGTCTAACCCCCGGCTTTGTAAATAAAAGACTTCTTCATCGTCTAGCTGACTGACCGTGGCCCCGTGGGCGCACTTAACATCATCGGCAATAATTTCTAGCTGTGGTTTGGTGTCCACCCGCGCCTTGGCCGACAGCAGCAAATTGCGGCTGAGCTGGCTGGCATTGGTCTGCTGAGCCAACTTGGGCACAAACACTCGGCCATTAAACACCGCGCGAGCGCGATTATCAACGATGCACTTATGCAACTGCTGGGCTGTACAGTGGGGACCGGTAAAGGAGAGATCAGAGTGGGTGTCGGCCACCTGCTGATCTACCGCTAGGGTCAACCCATTTAAGGTGGTATCCGTTTGTTCCGCCGTAGGCACCACCACGGGGTTATGGCGGGACATCTGTCCCCCCAGGCTCAGGCTAGTCAGAGCATAGCGACTATCGCGATCCTGGGACACTGATGTCGTACCGATATGAAAGGCCGTTTTAGCATCCCGCTGAATTCGATGGTGGTGAAGCTGAGCATTTTGCCCCAAGTTCACTTCCGTTACTGCGTTCGTAAAGTAGGACGCTGCTTTGACCGCTGCATATTCTTCTATCAAAGTGGCTGCGCTATTGGCTTCAGCTACCACCAGCCCTCGAGGCGAGGTGATTATCGGTGTATCTCCTGTAGTCAAATACAACAGATGGATGGGGGCTTCAATCACCTGATTTTTGGCAATGCGTAAGACGGCAACATCGGCAAAGCTAGCGGTATTGAGAGCCGTAAAGACTTCTGACAATCCCGGCTGCTGACCCAGCTCAGGTAGGTTGCCTGCATCCGCCAAGGTACTGATGCTTAATCCCGTAGGTAAGTGATCGATGGCCGATAAATCAGGGGCAAACCAGCCATTGACAAAGACCAGCCGTACTGGGGCCTCTGCCAAGATCAATGGGGCAATTTCCTCTAGGGAGAGCGACGCAGCAGTAGGAGCGGTAAAAGCAGTTTTGTACAGACCTGACAGATCTGTAAATCGCCAGTCCTCATCCCGATTACTGGGCAGACCTCGCTCTTGGACAATACTCAGAGCGCTCTGTCGCATATCTTCCAGCCCTTTCGGATTGGGCCGCTGAGCGAGAAGATGGGTCAAATAGGCTTGCCGATCCTGGGTTGCAGTGGAAAGGGCTGCGACGGCTTCGGGGTTTACTTCTACGGTCATTAGACTGCCACCTCAGCCACATCTTCTGCTTTCACCCAGTCATAACCTTTGGCTTCCAGCTCTTGAGCCAGTTCCTTGCCACCTGTGGTTAAGATTTTGCCCTCGGCCATCACATGCACAAAGTCAGGGACGATATAGTCCAGCAATCGCTGATAGTGGGTGATCATCAGCGTAGCGTTTTCAGGCTTAGCCAATTGGTTGACGCCATTGGCGACAATCTTCAGGGCATCAATATCTAAGCCGGAATCCGTTTCGTCCAGGATGGCCAAGGTGGGCTCTAGAAGAGCCATCTGCAAGATTTCATTGCGCTTCTTTTCACCGCCAGAAAAGCCTTCGTTCACACTGCGATCGAGGAAGGCCGGGTCCATCTTAACCACGTCTAAGCGTTCCCGCACCAAATCATCAAAATCAAAGGCGTCTAGCTCTTCTAGACCTTCATGCTGACGCTTGGAATTAAAGGACACCCGCAGGAAGTCCAGATTGCTCACCCCAGGAATTTCTAAAGGATATTGAAAGGCTAAAAACACGCCCGAGCGGGACCGTTCTTCTGGTTCCAGTTCCAGGAGATTCTGGCCCTTATAAATGACCTCGCCGCCGGTGACCGTATAGGCGGGGTGCCCAGCCAATACCTTAGAGAAGGTACTTTTCCCCGATCCATTTGGCCCCATAATGGCATGGATTTCTCCCGCCTTAATTTCTAGATTTAACCCCTTCAGAATTGGAGTTCCATCCACATCGGCCGTCAAATTACGGACCGACAGAATCACATCGCTATTGTCAATAATCACGCCTGAACCTCTAACTGCGTCTAACGTCTAGTACTGCTTTGGTCGGAAACCTTATCCCACACTTCCTTCTAACTTCAGGCTTAAAAGCCGATCGGCTTCCACGGCAAATTCCATCGGCAGTTGATTAAACACATCCTGACAGAAGCCGCTAATCATCATCGACACCGCATCTTCTACGGAAATACCCCGCTGGGCAAAGTAGAAGAGCTGGTCTTCTCCAATCTTGGAGGTGGAAGCTTCATGCTCCACTTTCGTTTGGTTATTTTGCACCTGGATATAGGGGAAGGTGTTGGCCTCGGCATCACTGCCAATCAGCATGGAATCACACTGGGAGTAATTGCGAGAGCCATCGGCCTTCGGCCCCATCCGTACCAAACCGCGATAGCTGTTTTGGGAGCGGCCTGCGGAAATGCCCTTGGAAATAATCGTGCTGCGGGTATTTTTGCCCACATGGATCATCTTGGTGCCCGTGTCCGCCTGTTGCTTATTGTTGGTCAGAGCCACAGAATAAAACTCACCGACGGAGTTATCGCCCACCAACACACAACTGGGATATTTCCAGGTAATCGCTGACCCAGTCTCTACCTGGGTCCAGGAGATTTTGGAATTCTTGCCCGCACACAGGCCCCGTTTGGTCACAAAGTTATAGATACCGCCCTTACCGTTCTCGTCACCCGCATACCAGTTCTGGACCGTGGAATATTTAATATCGGCGTCATCCAAGGCCACCAGCTCTACCACCGCAGCGTGGAGCTGATTGGTATCGAACATGGGTGCGGTACAGCCTTCTAGATAGCTGACCTGGCTACCTTCTTCGGCAATAATCAGAGTGCGCTCAAACTGTCCCGCCCCTTCGGTATTGATGCGGAAATAAGTGGACAGTTCCATGGGGCATTTCACACCCTTAGGAATGTACACAAAGGAACCATCACTAAATACCGCCGAGTTGAGGGCCGAGAAAAAATTATCGTTAATGGGCACCACGCTTCCCAGATATTTCTCCACCAGCTCGGGAAAATCCTTAAGGGCTTCAGAAATAGAGCAGAAGATCACCCCTTCCTTGGCTAGCTGCTCTTTAAAGGTGGTGGCCACAGAGACGCTATCAAACACCGCATCTACGGCCACATTGCTGAGTCGCTTCTGCTCTGATAAGGGAATACCAAGTTTATCGAAGGTTTCTAGCAGCGCCGGATCCACATCATCTAAACTCTTTTTCTTTTCTTGCTCCTTAGGAGCGGAGTAGTAGGTGATGTCTTGATAATCAATGGCCGGATAGTCAACATGGGGCCAAGTGGGCTCCTTCATCTTTAGCCACTGGCGATAGGCCTTGAGTCGAAACTCCTGCATAAAAGCCGGCTCTTCCTTTTTGGCCGAGATCAAGCGAATCACATCTTCGCTCAGTCCCTTAGGAATGGTTTCAACTTCAATATCCGTGACAAAGCCGTATTTGTAGGGTTGATTGACCAGATTTTCAACGGTTGCGGTCATGGGGGGTGTTCTCTCAGAGCAAGTGGCGCGCGTGTATAATCATAAAACAACAACTTTGTTGTTCAACACCATCATAGAGTACTTTAGCAACATTTATGTTGTCAAAGTCGAGAGAAATTGTTGTAATAGGTTAAACCGCTTCTTGGGATTGGCCCTTCAAAAACCAATGTTGATTGCTGCTTGGACATCTCAATTGTGAACACCGCCTCTTCCACAAAACAAGATATCCTTCAGCATTTGCTCAAGCAGGGGCAAGCCAATACCCATGAGCTAGCAGAGCAGCTACAGGTGACGCCCCAAGCCATTCGCCGTCATCTCAAAGACCTAGAATCAGAAGGACTCATCCTATTTGAGAGCGTTCATGCCGGGACTGGACGCCCCCAACATATGTATCAGTTGAGTCGAGCGGGGCGCGATCGCTTCCCGGATCACCACGATACCTTTGCGATCGATTTACTCGATACCCTCTCAGAAACCGTTGGCAAGGACCAAATGCGGGTGATTCTCCGCAAACAGTGGGAACGCAAGGCCCTGGAATATCAACAAAAATTAGGCCCCGGCACCTTGGCAGAGCGGGTGGCCAAACTGGTGAAGCTGCGGGCAGCCGAAGGCTATATGGCTGAGTACTACCCGATTCCCGAAGATGCTGATCCCATGAAGGCGACGCGATTTATCCTTACGGAATATAATTGCGCCATTTCCCAGGTGGCCGAGACCTTTCCTAGCGTGTGTGACAATGAGCTGGAAATGTTTGCCATTGCCCTGAAAGATTGCCAGGTGGAAAGAACCCACTGGCTCGTCAATGGCGAGCATCGCTGTGGATACTTGATTGAGGCGGATTAGTTCAATCTTGTGGATCTTGTCCTCTTTTGCTAATCCAATACAAAAGGGAGAAAGAAGGTCAGCGTTCACTGGGCTGCGATAAAAACTGGCAAGCAAACAAAAAATATCCCATCGTCGCTCCGGTACACCCGATGGTTATCCGCCGTCTGGAGAGTAAGGCGGTGCATCGGGAATCAGGCGTTTTCCAAAGCTAAAGACAGGATCACGGGAAAATCCGATAGATTCGTAGAACGAGATTGCCTGTTCGTTGTCATCACGAATCTGGAGACTAATCTTCGGACATCCTTTTTGAAGCAACCGACGCTCAGCTTCCAGCATCAGCTCGCGTCCAATACCGGAACGCTGGTGATCCGGATCGACAGCGAGGTAATTTATCCAACCCCGGTGACCATCGTAGCCAACCATCACAGAACCGATGATTGCCGAAGCATCGACAGCTACGATCAGCTAATCAGGTTGACCATCCAGCTTCCGTTTAATGTCGAGGATCGGGTTATTCCATGGTCGTGTCAAACGGCACTTGTTCCAGAGGCGAATAACGTCGTGTTGGTCAGTCGGCTTGAAATTTCGAATAAGCATAGGTTTCAGTCGGATCACGTTCGTGGTCAGGAGTAGCAAAACACTTTTACATAACCACCAAGTCCTTCAACCGTATGCTGCACTGGGGTTGTTATGATGCGTTTACAGTATCAACAAACTGGACAATTCGTTTGATTAATCCTGCATCAGTTAAGTCTCCCACCATCAATCCGTGTGACAATATCTCCCCACTATCTCGCTGCAATCGCCATGGGAGTCGGAATACACTATGATGCATATCGATTTGTCCCTCAGCTTTTAACTCGTGATCGAAACGCGCTCGGAATTTCTCAATTAAAGCTTGCATTCCGTCAATTCCCTGAACTGGGTCTGGCGCGTGAGGGTCGATATAAATTGCCTTACCTGTCATACAGCTTTGCAGTAAACTCCGTCTTTCGTTAAAAGTTTTTGCATTCCACGCAGCTAGGTAATCTTGGATGGATTGAATCATAAACCCCTCATTCATCAGATTCGGTGGGCATTGCTTTGGATCTTGATAGGCATTCTCCATTGCTAAAGGGCGAACATCTTCAAAGATAGCGTAATGATTTCCACTGGGGTCTTGGAACACAAAATAAGTTCCATTAGGCATTTCCATGGGGCCATGGTCGGCTAAGCTAAAGCATTGACCTCTTTACCTCGTCTACTAGATCACCTGAAGTGGTCAAGAGTCAATCTCACACTTATTGCACCTAAAATTTGTTTTCACACCTACAAATTTGCATACCTATTAAACAATGGCAGAACTTCCCCAATCCTTGAGTGGTCTGCTCACCCTCGAAGAAAATGCCCAAATCGACCAAACGCTGCTCCCCACACGAGAGCGATTTTCGATTCGACTGACGGTTTACTGTTGGCGATACTTGCAACAACTCAGCGAAAAACTGCAAACCCCGATTGAATCCCTACAATCTGAGCAAATCCATGAATGGGTTGCAAAAGATACCCAATTGCAAGAGGGGCAACATGTGGATGCTGCCTTTATGGATTGGTTTAGTCATCTGGTGACCTCATCCTTGAATCCTTTGGGGGCTATTTCGCAACATTATCAAGTCCCTATTAAGGATTTGACATTGAAAAAAGTGATGGGTTGGTATTTACAACAATAAATTCGACCCATCTGAGCCTGAAATCCGTTAAAACCCAGATAATATCGATGATGTATTGCATCAATAAATTCAGCTCAATCAGGTCTAACCACTGCTTCTAAAGCCGATTTTCTCACTTTTGCTTACTTTTTCTAACGATCGACTACTTAACAATATTCACTTCAAGAATGATATTTTGCTACTTTGGAAAAAGCGTTTAGCAGGCTAAGCGATAGAAATGACGATTGGCCCTACCCTAATCCAAAATTCCCTCAAAATTGGTGAGCGATTGTGTGCTTCAGATCTGATCTCACCCCACCAATTAGAAACAGCCCTGTATGAGCAGAATTTGTATAACACAATGCGCTTGGGGGAAATCTTAGTTTTGCATGGTTGGGTTCTACCCGAGACAGCCGACTTTTTTGGCGATCAGTGGCCCTATCTGAATGCCTTAGCCGATCCTGTCCCCATCGGTAGTTATTTTCGTCGCGCTGGGTTGATCGATAGAAATATCATCGAAACCATCTTGGCTTCCCAAAAAAAGACGGGACTCCGTTTTGGTGCGCTTGCCGTTCTCAACGGCTACATTCGACAAGCCACACTGGATTTTTTTGTAGAGCAGTTTTATCCCAACCATGTGGGTGAACCCCCTTACATGATCATTGATCCAGATCACCTCGATGGCACCAAGCCATTCGTCTTGTTCGAACAGGCTGATGAGGAGCCTTCCTTCGCTTCTCAGTCCCATCCAGAAGAGAGTGAAACATCTTCCGCTTCAAAGGAAAATATTCATTGGTTAAATTAGCCTTGATTACCCATTGCACAGATAAGCAGGGATTTAAACAAGGGATTCAAGACAAAGTATTTCCCTACTCATCCATTGCCTCTTCAGTACAAAGGGGTAGGCGTGATGATTCCCGCTGTAACTCTTGCGTGACCAGGGCTAAAAGGTGAATTGTAGAGAGTAGCAAGGCGGCGATCGCAAGTACGTAGCTATGCAATGTATACATATGCTGGAGCGTCAGGGTATTGATGGTACTCCCCCCTGCAAGCACCTCTCGCAAGAATGAGCCAGCAGGTAGGGATTCGATAATGCTGAGTTCAATCTTAAATCGCCAAAATCCGACCTGATCCCAATTCAGAATAATTGCGGTCCAACTAAGGCCTATGGCTGCAAGGGTTAGGCAGATACCGCTAATCCATGCCGTTAGCCAGGACGCCATAAATTGCCGTCCTAAAAACATCACTATAATTTGCACAAGGGCCAGCACAATTAGGCCATTCCCAGCGATATTGTGCAAACTGAGCATGAGATTGCCATTGGCAATTTGATGGGCGATCGCATTTAAAGAGAGATAGGCTCCCTCTGCCGTCGGTTGATAATAAAATGCCAGCATCACCCCGGTCAGAGCAGCTACGCCACAGAGGGTTAACCCCGCCATTGCCAATAGTGTTGCCAGTCTTTGTAGTCCTAAATAAGGACGCGTGAGCGATCGGGATTGAGTTGAAAGCATCCTTTGTTCCGGCGTAGGGGTAACCTCGTCAGTCCATTGTCCTAACAATCTGCTAGAGAACTGAATAACCCTATTGCGACCCACCACGCTAAAGATGTAGAGGAGAAAGTAAAGCAGTCGCCACTGAAAAATTAAACTGGCCAACCCCTGTGAGTATTGCGTTTGCAATTTAGGGTAAGAGGTTACGATAGCTCTCAACCAATCCTGATGAGCTTGCCATTCCTTCGGAAATTGGCGAACAATCCGCCCGACCTTTTTAGCAAGGACAAGATCTGCCTCAGACATATCAAACCCCCTCTGTTTCAGGTATCCAGTTGGCTACTCCAGCGAGGAGCTGTTGTTTTAGATCGAGGGCTTGCAGTCCTGCAGTGGTAATCCGGTAGTATTTGCGCCTAGCCCCACTATGTTCTTCCGCAGGTTCATCCCCCCATTCAGACTGAACCAACCCTTTTTTTTCGAGTTTCTTCAAATTGGGATAGAGGGAATTGAACCCAATTTGTTTTCCCCCACTGTTTTCAATCGCAGCTAAAATCTCTAGGCCATAGCGTCGGTGTAACCGCAATGCCGCTAGGATAACCTCCTGGTTGGGGGTCAAACGCAAGTCTAGTTCACTCATGCCAACCCAAGCAGATCCTTAAAAAGCTTATATCTAAAATATAGCACTATATCTAAAAAATGAATATATATTTTATTGCTCTAGATAACTGGAGTTCAGATAAAACCCATTTTTGAGGTTCTTTTACAGATGAATGTAGGTTTCAGCCGATGCAAGGATCAGGTGGACAGATTATTCCGAACTCCAGTCATGGAGGAAGTTGCAGTGTTTACAACGCATTTCCTCTGGGTAAGACCTCCTCGGGGAATATAAAGTTCTCATGGATTTGATCTTGAGGGGCCATCCATGCCCTTAGCCCTTCATTCAGTAGGATATTCTTTGTGTAAAACGTTTCATATTCTGGATCTTCTGCTGCTCGGATTTCTTGGCTGACGAAATCGTAGGCTCTCATATTGAGCGCAATCCCCACTAGGCCAATAGCCGACGCCCATAACCCCGTAACTGGAACAAATAGCATAAAAAAATGTAGCCAGCGCTTGTTAGAGAAGGCAATTCCAAAAATCTGAGACCAGAAGCGATTGGCCGTTACCATTGAATAGGTTTCTTCCGACTGAGTTGGACTAAAACCACTAAAGGTATTGGCGTCTTTCGTATCTTCAAATAAAGTGTTTTCTACAGTTGCGCCATGAATAGCACATAGAAGCGCCCCACCTAAAATACCCGCTACCCCCATCATGTGAAAGGGATTAAGCGTTAGATTATGAAACCCTTGGACAAAGAGTAAGAAGCGGAAAATACTGGCTACACCCCAACTGGGGGCAAAGAACCAGCTGGACTGGCCTAAGGGATACATTAAAAAAACGGAGACAAAAACAGCGATGGGACCGCTGAAAGCGACTGCATTATAGGGCCGGACGTTCACCAAACGGGCAATTTCAAATTGACGCAGCATAAAGCCAATCAGGCCAAAGGCACCATGCAGCGTAACGAAATTCCACAAGCCCCCAAGCTGGCACCACCGAGTAAAATCCCCCTGGGCTTCGGGCCCCCACAACAATAGTAGGGAATGCCCCATACTGTCAGCAGGAGTAGAGACGGCTGCCGTTAAGAAATTACAGCCTTCTAAATAGGAACTGGCTAGGCCATGCGTGTACCAAGAGGTCACGAACGTTGTCCCGGTGAACCAGCCGCCAATGGATAGAAAAGCACAGGGAAATAGCAATAATCCTGACCAGCCAATAAAAACAAAGCGATCGCGCTTTAGCCAATCGTCAAGAACATCGAACCAGCCCCGCTCCTGGGCACGTCCAAGTGCAATTGTCATCGGATAACCTCCAGGCAAGTATTAAATTACGAATCGTACGTATTCGATTCAGTTGTTTATTAAGTTCCTAACTGCATTTCTGCAGCCCCATACGCAATAATCATCAAACTGATATTGAGTCAGATGGAGTGCTGTGTGACTCAAGTTGTTCGACATCAATCAGAATCAGAAAATCACACCAAAACCTGATCGAAACTCGATGATTAATCAAATGGATAAATGGGCTAATTAACCCCGAAAATTATATATCTGGCGAAATACAGAAAGCCTTATTTTTATTTAGAGACTTTAAGTCAGAGGAGAGACTTAGCGTGTTAAACTCAATTTTTTAGAGCGATGCAAGTGGAGTTTTGACAACGTCAAAGGCTGATGAATGATTTGTTGTTTAGAACGCTTATTTTGAGTCACAGAAGGGTCTGATTTTGTAGAAGGGACTTCTATCCAGCAATGGGGACAAAACCAGCTCACTCTATCAAAGCGGATTTGTCGTAGCAATGTATGCGAACAGCAAGGACAATCAGTCATAAGCTTAATAGAAATAATAGCTGGGACAATAAGCCTGTTATTTCTTGAGCTTAGGGGACAATCATGAGGAAGTTGTGAGGGTAGCATAAGGAAGCAGCGAAGATGGGCCTAAACCCGCACTGTTGAATATTGAAGGAAAGGTCACTATCCCCCTTTTTGCAAAGGTTTTATACCTAATGAAAGATTGACCAGCAAGTATGTAATAATCATCGCAATCTGAACCCTGCAAGTTTATGCGGCGTTGGCTGAAGAAATTATACGACCATCAATTTTTTCCCGCGGTTGCCACCCTGGGTAATTCTCCTCAAGATCGACAGATCGCAGAGCAATGGGCCTCTTGGATGAAGCAACAGTGGCATAAACATGGGCTTAAAACGCTTAAGCAGCAGCGCAATTTGATGACTGAGGTGCGGCAGGCGCTAAAGCAGCAATTAGGGGAGGAGCATGTGGCTGTAGAGACCATGAATTTCTCGCGGGATGAGTGGATTCAAATCAATTTATCGATCAACGATAGAGTTGCAGCCCGCAACGAGCAACAAGGGCTGATTGAACAGCCCGATGCTATTGTCGATCGCGCCAAGATGTTGCTGGATAGTCGGGATTGGTCCGAAATTGCCGCAGGGTTAGCGGTGATAACGGGACGTCGCTGCACCGAACTGTTACAAACAGCCGAATTTACCTATTCTTCCCCCTATAGTGTGTGGTTTACTGGAGCTCTGAAGCGCCGTAAAGAGGAACGGGAACTCCGCTTTGAAATTCCCACCCTGGCCCCGGCTAAACCTGCGATCGCAGCCCTAGATATCCTCAGACAAAAGGTCAATACCGTCGGCTTAGATCTAGAAACCATTAACCGGAAGTACAGTCCTCCTGTTGCCAAAGCTTGCGATCGCTATTTTGCCGAACTCGTTCCTCAACGTGCTGGAAGAGGAACTCTCTATACCCACCTATTTCGGACGATCTATGCTCGGATTGCCACCCATTGGTATGCGCCACCCAGCGTGGCTGATGTTGAATATATGGCGGCTATTCAAGGCCATTTTTTGATCCAGAATGAGCAGGATGCGACGCTGCGCCGATCCTTGGCCTCCACTCGCCACTACAATGACTACAAAATTGGGGATGGTCAAGGAAATATCGATGGTCGCCAAGGCATTCGACTGCGCGATCCAGGAGTACAAGTCCTGCAAGTCTTCCAGCGTGCTACCCCTCAACTTGAACCAGACCCCCTCACTGAATGGGAAGAACAACCGATGATCCGACCTGTGAAACGCCAACGCCCTAAACGGGAAATTTCCACCCTGAGACTTTATCAAGACGAACGCGATCGCTGGCTCCAGGTGCTCGATCAGTTTGAGCCTCGTGGTACCCAGCAAGAAAAAATGTCCATATTGTTGGCATGGCTGGAGCAATCCTTAAAAGACGATCCACCTATCCATGAGACCCCGGATGATTTAGATCAGCTCGCCCACCTGTTTATTGAGCCGCTGCAACCCCTCAGAGACCCAAAGGCTATTCGAACTCTTTGTCAACAGGAAATCTCTGACTTGGAGCAAGACTATTATCCAGAGGATTATTTACCGCTGTATAAACGAGCGATCGCAGAAGCCATTCGTTCGGGACAGCTCCCCTTAATCGATGGTCAAACCGCAGAACGGACCAGCTATACCAAAGAGGGGGTAAATTACGAACAGCGCACCCATTATGCGCTGCTATTCCTAGATGATCTCAATTATGAACTGGAAGACCCCAAATCTGATTCCTTATCGCAGATTACACCGAAAGAGGATGGTGCTTCTAGTCAAGCCGTTCCTCAATCGGCGACCGATCAGAAATTAGATACATTAACCACTGTGTTGACGCAGTTGGTACAGGCGATGCAGGGAGGTCCGGTCGCTCCCCAGCCTATCCCCGAACGAGAGAATCCTCAACGTAAAATGGCCCGAAAAATGGCCCGAAAAAATGGCCATGCCCAACAGGCTGAATTTCCAGCCCCCTCTCCGGAACCTCCACCCCAAAACGCCAAACAGTCGATGCCCAAAAAGAAAGGCAGGCGTCCGGGAAATACCTCTGCTGCGGCAGAGGCCAAAATTATCCAGGCCATCAACGCGATCATGGATTACAACAACGATCCAACGCGGACCTCTGACGAAAAATGGATGATTAGTGCATCTATCCTCAAACGACTGACCAAATCTTATCAAGGGGTCATTCAGCGGGTTTTAGAGGCCCGAGAAGATGAAATTCAACTTCATCATCAGGCCCACGGATTGAGAGGCCGCCATAATATTCGCCATGGTCGAGCGGGGGTCTCCATTGAGCAAGTGATTCAACTTGAAACGGAATAGCAGGTTTTTTGTCTTGTCCTAAGAGAGGCCGTTTTCATGAGTGATATTGATCATGCCAGTGAATCCGTCTTAGAATTCGCGGAGAACTTAATCCTGCAAAAAACCGACACCTATTGTAGTGAACTCCAGCGCCGTATCCTCAGTACTGCTTTGCAGGGAGAGCGCAAAACCTACGATCAGCTAGCAGATGAATGTGGCTATTCCCCCAAGTATGTTAAGCAGGATGTTGCCCCTAAACTCTGGCATTTGCTCTCCCAAGCTCTGGATAAAAAAGTTTCAAAATCTAATGTGCGAATGATCCTAACCCAGGAAATGCGCCGTACGACCCCAGCGACTCCTGCACCTTCATCCTCCCTGGCCGCCGCTGCACCTCCTCCCCTTCAACCCACGGATCTGACTGGAAAAGTCAAAATTCTATTGGTGGATGACCAGCCCCAAAATCTGCAACTGCTTACGGATGTATTAGAAGAGCAGGGCTATGAAGTACTCCAAGCCCTTAACGGTACCATCGCCCTGCAGGCCGTCGCCCTCGATCAACCTCAGTTGATTTTGCTGGATATTCAAATGCCAGAAATGGATGGTTACACGGTTTGTCAACGTCTAAAGGCGGATCCATCCACCCAAGAGATTCCCGTGGTCTTTGTTAGCGCCTTGGATGAATCTTGGGATAAGGTTAAAGCCTTTTCCGTGGGCGGTGTGGACTACATTACCAAACCTTTCAAGGTGGTAGAAGTCCTAGCCCGCGTGCAAAATCAGCTTAAAATTCAGCAACTTCAGCAAGCCCTCCGCGCCCAAAATGCACAACTCCACCAAGCAAATTTGGAATTGCAGCGTCTAGCTGCCTTAGATGACTTGACCCAGGTTGCTAACCGTCGTCGTTTTGATGCCTACCTACTTACATCCTGGCAAGCAGCAATTCAAAACCAACACCCGCTAACATTGGTGTTCTGTCAACTCGATCATTTCAATTTTTATGGCTCAGGGAGCAATCCCCAGCAGGGCGATCAATGTTTATGTGACATTGCTCAAACGATCAAACACGTCATACAAGGCCCAAACGATCTGGTCTGCCGATATGGCACCTTCACCTTTGCCATTGTCCTACCGCAACAGACTTCTGTGCAGGCTGAAGCAATGGCTCAGGAGTTGTTTGAGACAGTCGAAAAACAGGCGATGGGTTCCTCTCCAATCACCTTAAGTATTGGCGTTGCCTCTATTCATCCTAATTCAGACATGGGGATTGAAGCATTTATTGAGGCGAGCGATCGCAACTTGCAGCAGGCTCGTAACAATGGCGGCAATCGCTTTGTAGCCAATTAACGTTCCGCACTTCTGACCATTGTTTAGCTAAGGCCATTAAAAGGACCGTTTAGGAAATTGGGGCAATTGCTTTTTAGGATCTGGCATCCGAAACTCTTGAGAAGGATTGGGGCGCCCACCATAATTCAAGGGGAGTCGAGCCCCCGTTAGAATCGCACCATCTAAGTTGACATCCCGTAAAATAGCTCCGGTTAAGTCAGCATTCGTGAGGTTTGCTTTCTTGAGATTGACGTTGCGAATAAAAGCAAACCGTAGGTCAGCCCCTTCCAAATTTGCTCCTTTCAGATTGGATTTTCTCAAGAATGCCCCTGCCAGGGACGCATTCTCCAAATCGGCCCTTTTAAGATCACACCTAAAGCAGATTCGAGTCTGTTTCAATTTCAAGACGTCATCCATCTTTTCCGCCTGGACTGGTGGAGCAAGGAAAGTGACGCCACCCAGCAAACCTGCGATCGCAATATTGCGACCCATTTTTTTGAGAAGACGGTTGCCCATGGTTTGTAACCCCAACAGTAGCGACAGGGGAGGATCCCCCCTCAACAAAAGCGTATCAACCCTGAGTATGCCCTGAATAGGGGGTAGATTTGCATTTTCCGACCATCCCAACCTAAAAATTATGGGGATGGCGAATAAGATTAAGGAATTCTTCTCGGGTTTTATGATCTTCCTGAAAGACCCCAATCATCGAGCTAGTCACCGTCCAGGAGCCAGGTTTTTGCACCCCACGCATGACCATACACATATGGCTCGCTTCCATCACCACCGCGACGCCTTTGGGTTCGAGGGCCGTTTGGACTGCCTCGGCAATCTGGCGGGTGAGCCGTTCTTGCACCTGTAGACGGCGAGAATACATTTCGACGATCCGAGCCAGCTTACTCAACCCAATCACTTTTTGGTTGGGAATATAGGCCACATGGGCCTTACCGATAAATGGCAGCATATGATGCTCACATAAGCTAAAGGCATCGATATCCCGAACGAGCACCATTTCATCATGGCCTTCGTCAAAGATGGCATTGTTCACCAAATCTTCTAAGGACTGCTGATAGCCACTAGTGAGGAAACGCATCGCCTCCGCAACCCGCTTTGGCGTTTTCAGCAACCCTTCCCGCTCTGGATCTTCACCCACCCCTAACAGCATCGTTTCTACGGCATCCATCATCTCTTCTCTGCTGGCTTGGCGATGGGTGTCTTTCTCCTTCCCTCGTTGAGACAAGCTGCGATCAGGACGAAGTTGAGAATGGTTGGAAGTGGTTGTCATAGAAGAATTAGCCGCATCAGAAGAATTAGGGGAAAAAGTAGTCATTGTTTCAATTCATTGTAAGAAATTTGGTGGGAGAGGTGGTCTGAGGTCTAAAAACGGTTAAAAAGTGCCCGCATTCGGCATCAGTACCAGTTCCTCAATCACTGCATGTTGCGGCATCTGGACAATATGTAAAATCGCTTGGGCCACATCCTCAGGTTTCAACATAGCGGTGCGGTCAAAATCGGCATCTACAGTATCGGTATCCCATAAAGGCGTATTCACCGCACCCGGACAAACTGCCGTTACCCGAATGCCGTGGGGGCGTTCCTCTTGAGCTAAGGCTTTGGTTAAACCCATTAGACCAAACTTGCTGGCGCAATAGGCTCCCCATTGGGGAAACGCTTGCTGTCCCGCAATGGAAACGACATTAATAATGGTGCCTTGCTGTTGAGATCGCATCCCAGGCAGCACCGCTTGGATACACTGAAAGGCACTGGTCAGATTCAAGTTGAGCACCTGTTGCCAGTCTGCCAAGGGCATGTCGATCAGCTCGCCAGTGTATCCCATCCCGGCATTGTTGATCAAAATATCAATGGGGCCACCCTCTTCCAGAAGTTTAGTTATTTGGGAATTGATCTGCTCAGGGGCAGAAAGATCAATAGCAAAGGATTGAACATCACTTCCTTGCCGCAGCTTCTGAGCCAATTCGTCCAGTTGTGTTTGAGAACGACTCACCAATACCAAATCAATATTTGACGCAGCAAATGCTTCGGCGGTTGCCCGACCAATCCCCCTGCTCGCTCCTGTAATCAGAGCTCGCAGTTTCCGTTGAGCTGTCATGCAAAATTCCTAAAATCAATACTCGGTAAAACTCTGCCCAGCAATAAATGCTTTTGCGAACTGAACAAGCAAATCATTGTGGGACTTAAAACGTGCGGGCATGGACTCCTTGAAGCTGTCAGCGCAGATGAGAGGCAGTTGCTGCGCACGAGCTTTCACTAATTGTAAATAAATGTTGCGACCTTGTCATCATACCACTGGTTTAGGATGGCGCGCATACTCAAGGAATCTGGGAGAAAATTCCCATATTCCGAAACTTATGATACCGCTGTTGGCGACGTTCGTGGGGACTGAGCCGCCAGAGTTCTTCTAAGCTGCTAAGAATGGCTGCTTTAATCGTTTCTGCCGCCTGAGCTGGAGCTGAATGGGCACCGCCTGGGGGTTCGGGTAAAATTTCGTCAATAATTCCCAGTTCTTTTAGATCCGTCGCTGTAATTTTAAGGGCTTCAGCTGCTTGGGGGCCTTCCTGGGCATCCCGCCACAGAATCGCTGCACAGGCTTCAGGCGGGGCAACGCTGTAAATCGCATGCTCAAACATCAGTAGCCGATCACCCACGCCAATTCCTAAAGCACCCCCAGACCCGCCTTCGCCAATAACGGTACAGATAATAGGCACTTCTAGTCGAAACATCTCTCGCAGGTTGAGGGCGATGGCTTCTCCTTGGCCAAACTGTTCTGCCTCTAATCCTGCCCAAGCCGCTGGGGTATCAATAAACGAAATAATCGGTAAACCAAACCGATCGGCGTGGTCCATTAACCGCATGGCTTTACGGTAGCCACTGGGAAAGGGCATGCCAAAGTTGCGGGCCACATTGTCCTTGGTATCCCGGCCTTTTTGATGGCCCAACATCAGCACTGGCTGGCCGCCAATCCGTCCTACTCCACCGACAATGGCCGGGTCATCATGGCCCCGTCGATCGCCATGCAATTCCATCCATTCATCACTAATGGCATGGATATAGTCCAAGGTACTGGGCCGTCGGGGGTGCCGGGCTAGTTGCAGCTCCTGCATTGGGGTTAAGCTACTAAAAATCTCCTGTCGAAGCTGCTCCGCCCGACCTTCAAGCTGAGTGATTTGATCCGTCACATCCACGCCATTCTGTTCAGAGAGGCTACGGATCTGCTCAATTCGGTTCTCTAACTCTACTAAGGGTTTTTCAAAATCGAGCAGTTGGAGCTTGCGATCGGAAACAGCCATTCGCAGATACCTAGTCAAACGCTAAACAATTCTAGTCTTGTTGTTCTATCTAACAGTCACACAGACTATTACAATGATTCTAACAAGCGTGCTCTAGGCTGAAAGGGCTTTCAAGCCAACTTGCGGACAACCCCACATTCGTTAAGAGCACTTTAAAATACTACACAATAAAGGGAAACGCCTCAGGGGTTTTATCCGTAAAAATAGGAAAATCCTAAGCCATCACCATGCCACCGTCTACATTAAAGACCTGACCCGTAATGTAAGCACTCGCCGGATCAGCCGCTAAAAACCGGATCATACCAGCAACTTCATCGGGCTGACCATATCGACCCAGAGGGATAAATTTGATAATCTCTTCGGACCCTAGCCCCTCCGTCATATCCGTGGCAATAAAGCCAGGGGCCACTGCATTGACCGTTACTCCACGAGACGCCATTTCCTTAGCAACCGTCTTGGTAAAACCAATAACGCCCGCCTTAGCGGCACTGTAGTTGGCCTGTCCTGGATTCCCCATTTGCCCCGCGACCGAAGCAATATTGATAATTCGACCGGATCGCTGTTTCAGCATCACCTTACTGACGGCCCGGGTACAGAGATAGACTCCGGTTAAATTGAGGTTAATCACGGCCTGCCAGTCTTCCGGCTTCATCCGTAACAGCAACGTGTCTCGAGTGATACCCGCGTTGTTGACCAACACATCAGCACGCCCCCATTTATCCAGTACCGTCTTAAATAAGGTCTCTACTTGATCGACTTCTGCCACATTGGCTTGGAGGGCTAATGCTTCTCCCCCATTGCCTGCAATTTCAGCCACTACTGCATCAGCCGCGCCACTGGAGTTGGCATAGTTAATGACCACCTTAGCTCCTTCACCAGCGAGGGCCAAAGCGGTAGCCCGTCCAATCCCTCGAGAGGCACCCGTAACGATTGCGACCTTATCTTGCAATGAATTCATGAACGGTTCTGAGCCAAAAAAATCTGCTCAACCATCTTATGACATCGCGGGGGCGCGATCGATGTCTCTGTTAGGGAGGCCAAGCTAGGTAGCAGCCCCACTAAATTTAATTTTGAGGTAGTCTTCTTCCATCTTGGCTCCCGCAGGCTGCATGGCAGCAAGGGCCTGAGGCAGAACCAGATTACGGCG
>NZ_JANQOP010000013.1 GCF_028285745.1 Acaryochloris sp. IP29b_bin.137
CAACTGAAACCCCATAAACGACTCAATTACCAGAGAGGCATGAGGGCGCTATCACTGATTCAGACCACATTGTGAAACCCTTGTCATCCCCAAAGGCCAAATGCACAATAAATTGCACCACAGAGCATGAACTTGCAGATCACTATATAAGATCGGTGGTTTTAATTCCAGATTTGTGACCAAAAATCGGAATTAAAACACTATCCGAGTATCAAAGCTTTGCTATGTATTGTTTTGAGTGAATCACAAAGTTCTAAAGATTTTGATATTTAGTGTAATATTTACCTTCTTCTTCGAAGACATTCTGAGGATTATGCTTTAGTTGTCGCCAAAATCTGGAATTGGGATCTAGAGCAGATCGGAGATTCTATTCAGGGGGATAGAAAGCAGACAATTTCAGAATGGTACCCCCGAGCAGGGCCAATGGAGGAAATGCCTATGGCTGCGTAATTCTCCCGGTTTTAATCACTTTCCTTTATGACATTCCCCAAGTAGAATGCCATAAATTTTTAAGGTCTTGAATTTGTTCTTTAGATTTTATCGCTGTCCATCCTTTGTTGATGGCTTCCTTTTCTGCTTTAGTGAGTTTCCAAGACAAAGGAGGTTGATATTCACCTTCTTCACTATAAAATTTTGGTGCTTCAGTTCTAGAAGGGAAGTAAATTGAATAGTATCGAATATCCACTTTTTCTTTTGGATATAACTTTTGAAGCATTTCTATCTCTGTCTTATTTCGAGTGGTTAGAATCGGGTCACGAACCTTAAACAATGTAAGCAATGGTCCGATTGTCGTCATAAACCAACCACCGTATTCCTTATCATTTTCCGATTCAGAGGGCTGAGGAAAGGGGTTAATCTGTAAGATAAGTACCCGCTTTAATTTTTTATTTTGTGGTTTCTCTAGCAAGTCATTGAGCCATTCAACTGCTGTGACAAAGCCAGAATTATCAAAATAGCCACCATCAGCCATATGAAAATTTTGCTTTAAGTTTCTGCTGTTTCGGCAAATTGGAGAAACATAGGGAAAAGTAGCCGATAGTCTAGCTGCTGTGACAATATCGATATCATAATCTCCATAAAGGTTGTTGAAACATTTTTTCCCAGATGCGTCTCCAAAATTTAAAGGTGTAACTAAACAACGGTTTCCATCCTCAACTACAGTTGTATTGAAGACGGGAATCGGGATTTCTCCATTGATTATTTGCTCTCTCCAGGTTGCCAGAGATTTTCTAACCTTCGGATGATTCTTATTCTCCCAGCCTTTTAATTCTCCTTGCCAGTCTGTCTCAAGTGCGATGCCGCGATCTCCTAATCGTTTTGCAAAAATTGAGGGAAAAAGGGGCAAGGCTATCACTCTCCATAGATCTGGGTAGCATAGTCCCCACCCTGTAGCATCCAAACTATCTTGTGTAGCACTAACAAATATATTCTCTAATTCCTCATTCTCAGGATAGCCCTTAGAACTAAAGCGATCTAAGTAGTACATAGATCCTACTGAGCCGCCGGAAGCAGCACTAATCAAACTAATAGCTTTGGTAAAAGATGTCCCTAATTCAGTTTGCAAACCTGTTAGGACTTGAGCAGTCCATCCTGATGCTTGAATTCCCCCTCCACTTGCACAAACCACCACTAGCGTTTTCTCGTTAGTGCTTTGATGTTCAAGTCGTTTACTAAGAACTGCGGTAAAATCCTGCAACCGCAGATTAGTGCTTTTATTTTTTAGGTGGTCTTCTTTTAACTCGAAATAATGATCTACCTTAAAGAACCAATACATCAAAGCACTAATCAACAGCCAGAAGAATAAAACGGAAACTCGATAGTAGTCAAAATAGAAAGTAAGGCTGCCGAGAAAAAGAGTTGAGATCGAAACCAATAAGGTCACATAGAAGAGTGCCGAAGCTTCCCTATATTCATGTATAGGGCGAGGTCTAAATATAAAAAAATTGGCCAAATAGACAGCTAAGAGAACTAAAAAGAATGCGAAGGTATTGATATGATCAATATCTAAATCGCCAAAATCATTTAGATAGCCATCAGGAGCATTCTTCGAGAGAAATCTAATGGCTTTAACCAACCAATGATCAACTGAAATATGTGTAATTAACCAATCACGGACTATATCAAATGCGCCAAAGAATAAGGCACTAAATAAAATGCCTCCAATGAATCCGAACCATCTTTTCTCACCAAGTTCTTCTTGTGATAGATCAGTAGCAGCAATAATAATTGGTAAAGCTAATATCGCTGCAAACAGATACTGCCATAAGGTGTTCGTAATTTCTAATAGTATAGGCACATCAAAGCGAGAGGGGGCATTATGAGTCGTTGTATAAGCAACCAGAATGATACACATTGCAGCTACGATTGCCCCCAGAATGGTAAATGCTAACTGCCAAATACCCCTAAGGACAAATAAATTTTTCAACACCGCTGGCAATAAGAACTTGGCGATTGTTGGTAGTAAAATCAAAAACAGACCCATCAGAATTGGAATGCGGAGAAAGAAAAGATACTGCCAGAAAGTTGTGGGAATGAGCAGCCATCCTGTGATGATTGCAACGACAATAATAGTCCATAAAGTTATTCTCAAGAAGATGTTCTTCATGCTTTTATTGAGTTATAGTATTTTAATTGTCATTTTTTGTTTTTTTGGCTATTTCAATCAGAATATTTAAGCCAATTCCTGGCCTGTCTTTTTTGACCAAATAATATTGATAGTAATCAAATACACATCGGCTATCTCCAAATAATAGGGAAAGAGCATTTTTCTACTATTCGTATTCAATATGAAAAGTACTTATAGAGTTTTGCCCAAAAATCCATATATCATTTCCTCACGAAACTGATGACCTAATGAAATAAATACTCTGAAATATACTGGAGTTGAGCTGAAGCTAATCCCCACTCTGAGAGAATCTCAGGGGACAGAAGTTATTAATAAAGCCACAATTTATGAATTGCCTTAGTATCAGACTGAAGCTCTCACCCCACCCCCTCACAAACTTGTGAGAGGGGGTGGATGAGTTTTTCTCCTCAGCTGATCATGGTCTAGAACGTTTTAATGAACTCAATCAAGGCTTGCTTATCCTCATCAGGAAGATCAGTGCCAAACAAATGGCCACGATCTTCAACAAAGTCTGGAGCCGTATTTAGCTTGAGTAAAAGCGGTGCAACCCAGCTCTTCGGTAAGATATTGATGCCAGTTGCAACTAGGTGGCTAATCAGAGATTGCTGAAGCAGTGGCACCGTGATAAAGGCCAGGGGAACATTGTTTGGGTCTAGGTTAGCCACTAATTTGGCAGGAGTTCCTTCAGGTACTGTAACTTTGCCAGCACCAAGTCCAATGCTCTTTAGATTCAGCTGAGTATCATTACGAGTACGTTTAATCACATGATCTCTTTTCTCAGGCCACATTAGCTTTTCGATAGCATCATTAAATGCTTCCATACGTCCAGATACAGACGGATCACCAGTAAAGGTACCAACACTATTATTGAGTAGTAAAGGAGCACTAGACCAGACACTGATTAGAGAAGGGACCCGATAATATCCGCCAGTCTTAGGCTTGAACTTAAGTGTTTTATCGGCTTTCAAAGGGTTCTCTAATTCCAGCTTTTCGGGTGGTGGCAACTCTTTATAGGTCTTGGATGAATAGTCATTCCAAATGTGACCACCTGCAGCATTAGTCCCCACAGCTCGGGCAGCATTAGTCCCAACTTCAGTAACGGAATGGCGCTCATCAGTAGATAGGAAGTTATGATCAAGGAAATTAGATGCCAACACTGAATCTTCAAACCAGGCCTGATGTTCTTCAATGGGTAGATCGGCAGGAGGCTGTTTGCTGGAGTGGCATTTGGCACAGTTATTAGCAAATATTTTCTTGCCTTTTGTTAGAACTGCATCATCTTTAGTGAGGTAGGCCCTACCTCCTGGAGCATCCGCTAAGTGATAGGGTTTGATGGTTTTCAAGAATTCAGCGGCATTATCCATTCGTGAGGCTGTTTTGATATAGAAATCATGATCACAAGTCCCAGGTTGGAGTGCTTTTTCACGAGAAAAGGGAGTCTGCCGACTAACACCTGCAATGATCTCATGGTGTTTGAGCCATTCATCTGAGCAAACCCCAATATTAACGTAGACCCTTTCAGCAGCTTCACCTAGACCCACAGAATCAGACCCATCTTTGAGGATATGGTATACCTCTTTTTCTGAGCCATCATTCATCTTTTCAGTGAAAGTGGGGCGATCTTTCAAGTTAAATATGGAGTTAATCACATTTGGATTATCAATGTGATCAGTGGCATTACGAGAGGTATCTGATGTTCCAGGAGGTTGGAGTTCAACAAGTTCTTTAATAAAGTCGTCTTTGGGGAGGTTGCGACCAAATAATCCCCCCTCTCGTATATATTGATTGCCAATCGCCCCAGAAATATTTTTCCAATCAGGATTTTCAAAATCTTTGGGGGGATCGAGGGGATTAAAGGAAATATGACAAATACCGCAAGATAGACCAATCCGATAGGGAGGTTCTACCTGGGAACCATTTTTGTAATACTCTTCAACATCCCACTTAGCGGGTTCAAAATTAGGATTCTTAAACTTTCTGGCCCCCATAATCCCAGAGGAATGAGGATCTTTATCACATTTATCAAGCCATAATCCATATTCATCTGGTTTGGTTGCTGCGGTACAGCCAGGATCATTAATGACTCCAATGGTTTTGAAACGATTTTTCCGTTGTAAGGGAGTGAAGGTTTCGTCCGCCTGGGTTGCAGGATCATCGGAGGGACGAGCATCAACAAGTTTCAAAAAGTCAAAAGTGCCAGCAAATCCTTTCGGATCCGAAAGGATTTTGCCAGTAGATAAGTCTCGGAAGAATTTATCGTTGCCTCCTGTCCAGAAGTACCAGGTCTGTAGACCTGCTTTTTCTTCGTCGGTGAGTTTACCCTGTTTAGAGTAGTATTCTCCTGGTAAATACCCTAAATAATCTCCATCATTTTCGTGGTTATAGCCAGTGTTAGAGGGCAGAGATTGGTTATATTCAGCAGCAGTCGCCAGCGGGGCTATTCCACTCATAGAGAATGTGATCGCAAGCAGGTAGCTCATCAAACGCAATCGCAGCTTTTTCATTGAGTTCTCCTCCCAAAAGATGATTGAAGGCATAGATATCTTTGGCGACTAAACCCTATTGATTAACCACCCTTGCAGAAGAAGGCTACAGGCGTTGCCAAACCCAATCTAAAACAAAATAGATACAAGTCTAAAGGGCCAAATGTCTATACAAAAGACTGAGACAAAATTCTAAGTCCAGCATATTTTATTGTCTAGTTTAAATTAGTAAATAGTTCACAATTTTTTATTTATCTCTTATATTTTGGCAAAAAAATTGTTAATAGAACTTGATAAACTCTACAAATATATATGATCTATCTCCCTATTATTAATATCTCTGTCGCAGTTGAAAAATATGTAGAAATAGAATATTGATCAGGAATATTTATCTTAAAGAATAAGTTGTGATTTATTGGTTCTGCATAATTCATACGATATTGAAGTAATAATATCCATTTCAAAAAAAATTATATAACTTAATTAATCCTTTATTAGGACTATGCTTCATGGATTTAGAATATGACTATTTAGCTTGCAAATTCAAAATCATGAACTTTTGTCAAAGTCGCTAAAAAGTTAGTAACTAACAGTTTACTGTTAGTTTTATAATCTTTTGCTAATCGATATTGATAATCTCTAGGCACTAAAAAATTAAATAATAAAGGCATGCATTAATAGGCTGGAATTGTATTAGAGGTTGATTTAATCAGTCTTTAGTTAAAACCAGTAAGCATAGCTATATCCTCTATCGCTAGGTCCATCTCTATTCTCTTTTAAAAGACGGATTTCGATTTATAAAGATTATATTTATGAGAGAAAAATATCTGAGTTCATTGACTGTGTTTCGTTCTGATTTCTCGAATTGGGTGAATGACTTATGGCCGTAGAAAACGATATTATATTTCAGCCTCTAAAGTTCCGAAACTTAACTGTTAAGAACCGATTCTTCCGATCCAATATCTCTGGTCGGTTTGATAACTATGATGGTTCAGGTAATCCTGCACGGGTGAACTGGGAAGAAAAATTTGCCAGGGGTGGGGTCGGCGCAATTATTTCGTCCTTTGTCCCGGTTACGATTAAAGGGCGAATTGTGCCCAATTACGCCACCATCAGCAGCGACGATCGCATTCCCTTTTGGCGAGAGGTAGGCCACCGAGTCCACCAGTATGACTGCAAATTCATCATGCAACTGAGTCATTCAGGGCGTCAGCAAGATATTCAAGGGGTCGAGAATAGCAAAATTCGTTTGAGTTCTACTAGTAAAGCAGATTCGTTTCACGGCCTCAAATGCAAAGCCATGACCGAGACGCAAATCCAAGAGACTGTAGCTGCCTTTGCCCAAGGGGCAAGACGGGCAAAGGCAGCAGGTTTAGATGGAGTCGAATTACATGGAGCTAATGGCTACCTGATTACTCAATTTTTAAGCTCAGGTATCAACGATCGCACCGATGGCTATGGTGGCTCGTTGCGAAATCGCTATCGATTTTTGCATGAGGTGATCAACGCCGTGCGTAAAGAAGTAGGAGACGACTTTCACTTTCAATGCAAAATAAGCGCGGTGGACTATAACAATGCCATCATCCCCACCGAGAAAACGGGCAACACACTCGAAGATACGCTGCAAATCTGCCAGTGGATGGAAGATGACGGCATTGATGGGATTCATGTCTCAGTGGGTAGCATCTTCCCGCACCCGATGAATCCGCCAGGAACATTTCCACTCAAGGGACCTTTCTCCACTGATGATGCCAAAAGTTCTTACGATTCGATGCTCTCTAGTGGCAACCGGACCTTGCGTAATTATTTGCTGTTTAGCTGTCAATGGTTATTCCCGGTCTTTAATGCGCTCTGGTATCGAATTCCAAATAAGTTGCAGAAGGCCCACCCTCAGCCCCCGGTCACAGCTGATTCAATTACCGCAGAGGATTTAGATCCCAAATTCAGAAAGGAATTTCCATTAGAAACGGTGAAAGAGATGCTGCGCTTGCACCAAGGCGTCAGCTTACGAAATGCTAAAGCGGTTAAAGACACCGTTAATGTACCCGTGATTTGTACTGGCGGGTTTCAGCAAGCGTCTTTTATTCGGCAAGCGATTAATTCAGGCTTCTGTGATGCAGTCAGTATGGCTCGGATGCTCGTTGCTAATAACGATTTACCCCATCAATTTGCCGCTGGTAAAGATATTAGCGATCGTCCTTGCACCTACTGCAACAAGTGCTTACTCAACACGATTGAGAACCCACTAGGTTGCTACGAATGGGCACGCTTCCCAGACTACGACACCATGATTGCCGAGGTGATGTCTGTGTTTGACCCACCTCCATACCCTCTGGCTTCAGAGGCCAATGATGCCAGCGTTTTAAGTGCCTGAATTTTTTTGTGCGATCGCAAACCCATGATTAGCGAAAAATCCTCGACCTCTTGGCTACAGAAACTCTGGAGCAGTTTACCTCGACTGGTGACTGGCATAGTGGCGTTGCTACTAGTGGTCATTTTGGTCCTCGCGTGGCCCTTGCTCACCCAGAGTACTCCCAAGTACAGCAACATTAATGAGCATTTCAAATATGGTTCTATCGGCGGAGCCTCTAACATGGGCATTCCCTACTGGATCTGGCGCGTTATGCCCGTAATGTTTCCTGAATACTTACCAGTAGATGCATACCAAGTCCCCGGTGATGGGGTGAACCAATTTGGTTTTATGCAAGAGGTCGATCACGATTTACCGATTGGTTTTGCCCATGATACTTATCTCGGTTTAGATGTCGTCACCAATAACTGTGCCTTCTGTCATGTTGGGACTGTTCGGGAGAGCACCGCATTTCCATCAGAAATTATCCCAGCGATGCCATCCAATGTGGTCAATCTAGAAGCCTACTTTTTCTTTATTACGCGCATTTCCGGCGACCCACGGTTCAATGCAAGGGAGATGATGCCTTACATTGAGCAAGAAGCAAAAGCCCAAGGGACAAAGCTCAATCCCCTACAATCTCTGCTTTACCGCTATATTGCCATCCCTCAAACTCGCGCTTTATTGAGCGTTCAAGCCAGCCGCCTTACGTTTTTAGATGAGCAACCCCTTTACGGCCCTGGTCGAGTGGATACCTTTACACCTTATAAATCCAGGGCCTTCAATTTTATTGTCGAGGATCTTCCTAAAAAAGAAACCCAAGGCTCGGCCAGCGATTTCCCCAGTATCTGGAACCAACGCCCCCGACAGGGCATGAACCTACATTGGGATGGCAATAATGATTCGGTAGCAGAGCGCAATAAAAGTGCTGCCCTTGCGTTGGTCTCTCCCACTAATATCAATCTTGACTCGATTACCCTTACTGCAAACTGGCTACTCGATCTTCCAGCTCCCAAATATCCTTACGCGATCAACACCGAGTTAGCTGCTCAAGGTCAACCGATTTTTGAGCAAAACTGCGCTAGTTGCCACGCCTTTGGCAGTGAGAAGGTCGGTAAAGTGACACCTCTAGAAACAATTGGGACCGATACCGGGCGATTTGATTCATACACTCCTGAATTTGCGGCTAATCAATACTCCCTATTTGCAGGCATTATCTACAAAGGCGAAGACCAGCGATTTACTCATTTTCAGAAAACAAAGGGTTATGCTAATCACCCGCTAGATGGCTTGTGGTTGCGCGCCCCCTATTTGCACAATGGCTCGGTGCCCACCCTCAAAGATTTGCTCGAAAAACCAGAAAATCGACCGGGCAAATTCTATCGGGGCAATGATGTTTTCGATCAAGAAAACTTTGGCTTTGTCTCAGATCTAGCCACAGACGATGGCCGATCTTTCTTTGAATACGACACGTCTGAACCCGGTAATGGCAATGGTGGTCACTTATTCGGCATCGATTTAGCTCCTACCGACAAGACCGCACTAATCGAGTACATGAAAACTCTGTAGAGACAGTGAATTGAAAAAATTCAAGGAGCGCTTTGAGATGAATCCCTATGCAACTTGGTTTACCCGTACGGTTTATACCGGCATTGCAGTCAACATGATCTTCGTCGTTTTATTGCTCGCAACTCCCGAATTTTTATTCAATCTTTTACATATGACGACTCCTTCTCCGATTATTTGGGCAAGAGCTGCAGCCATTTTGCTACTCGAAATTAGCATTATCTACGTGCCCGTAGCCCAAGATCCATTTCGATATCCCATCATTTCTTGGATGACAATCTTTGTGACGCGAGGTGGCGGAGCCTCATTTTTTATTCTGGCAGTCTTGCTGTTTAATCAGCAGCTCGGTTTCTTGTCCATTGCTTTAACCGATACCTTTTTCGGCAGCCTAGAAGCGTTTTTGCTCTATCGCGCCATGCAAACTCGTGGAGCGATCAACGCTTCAACTTAAACCTTTAAGTGGCCGAAATCTAGTCGACGATACACTTGCCAAGGGGAGTCAATTCAAACGATGGAAGCCTTAAAAAACAGAACCGGAAAAATCATCACGACCATTGTTTTGGTGCTCGTTCTACTACTGGCTTACCTGGGCTGGGCCGTTTTGCGAGAAGAAACACCCTACTATGATTCACCGGCAGACCACTTCAAATATGGCTCCATTAGTACTGAGCAGGCTGAAGGTGTTCCCCTATTGATCTGGGAAGTACTGCCCCGCCTATTTCCAGAATATCTTCCGCGACCAGGGGGCTACACGGCCTTAGGTATGACCTGGGAAAAGGGAAAAGAATTGCCGGTAGGCATCTCGAGACGCAGAGTTCTGGGCATGGAAAGGCAGGGAATCACCTGTGCGATTTGCCATACCGCAACTTACCGTATGCGTTCCCAAGATTCGCCCGTGATAGTACCCACAGGGCCGTCGAGCAAGTTTAACTCTCTAGGATATCTGCGATTTTTAGAAGCTTGTGCCAAGGATGCTCGATTTACGTCGGACTATATTCTGCCCGAAATTGAGTACAACCACCCGTTGACTTTGATCGATAAGGTTGTCTATCGAGTTGCGATCCCGATTACCCGCAAATTAATACTTAAGCAGAGTCAAGAATTTGAATGGACAAAATCTCGACCCACTTGGGGACCAGGCCGTATCGATCCCTTTAATCCCGTTAAGTTTCGAATGCTTGATCAACCCATTGATGACACCATCGGCAACTCCGATATGATGCCGTTGTGGAATCAAAAACTGCGATCAGGCTTTGCCCTCCATTGGGATGGTCTCGAAACTTCACTCACAGAAACTGTCAACACAGGCGCATTAGGGGATGGGGCGACGCTCAAGAACATCCCTATTGATGATTTACAGCGGGTGCAAAAATATATCATTGAGTATGAACCACCTGCTTATCCACTACTTATTGATGATAGATTAGCTCAGCAAGGTCAACCTATTTTTGAACAGAACTGTGCCACATGTCATGCATTTGGGGGTAATCGCACCGGTACCTTGATTCCACAGGAGGAGGTGGGCACCGATCGCCATCGACTCGATATGTGGACTGCAGCAGCGGCAGAAGCTTATAACGACTTTGCCAAGGGCTATCCGTTTAAATTCAATAATCTACGTAAGACAGACGGATACCTCTCAGTAGCACTCGATGGCCTGTGGTTGCGCGCCCCTTATTTACATAACGGATCTGTGCCAACCCTTGAAGATTTGTTGGCCCCTCCCGCACAGCGACCCCCTGTCTTTTACCGGGGCTTTGATGTCCTTGATTCAGAGAAGGTCGGGTTTGTCTCTCAAGGTGACGAGGCTCAGTATTGGGGCTTCAAACTCGATACATCCGAGACGGGTAATAGCAATCAGGGGCACCTCTATGGAACCGATCTACCCTCTCAAGACAAAACTGCTTTGATTGAATATTTGAAAACCCTATAAGGACATGGGGTTCTCCAGTTTTTTATGAGGGTCGAGAAATCTTGCAGTCCAGTTTTTAGGAACTTAAACCCATGATTCCTTACTTACCTCAGTATGATCCCAAGCCTGAAGATCGCACTTCTTACCTAAAGCGTAATCGTCAAGATTATCAATTCAACCGAGAACTACTTCCCCCACTGCCCTTTCTCACACATGTCCCACACAGGGAATTTTTCTCGGCAGATTATGTGGCAAAGCGGCTAGCAAGTATGGCAAGCTTGCCTGCCAATATGTTAGCAGCTAAGTCTAAGAATTTTCTTGATCCTCTTGATACCCTCGAAGAGTATGACGAATTGCTCACGTTGATTCCCAAACCTAACGTAATGAAGCATTTTCGAACCGATGCTTCCTTTGCTGAGCAACGCCTATCGGGCTGTAATGCGATCGCGACCAGGCAAATACAAGAACTCCCCGTCGATTTCGCCATTGATAACGACCTATTTCAATCAGTGGTGGGTAATGATATCACTTTAGATCAGGCTCTTAAAGAAAGACGACTCTACTTTTTAGAGCACCCTTTTTTAGATGGTATTAAAGGGGGCATTTCAAAGGCAGGACGAAAATATATGCCAAAAACGAGATCTCTCTATTACTGGGCAGGAGGCGAACAGTATTTAGTTCCGGTCTCAATTGAACTTAAAAGTGAATCAGGTAACAACCGACTGATGTATACGCTTAAAGATGCTCCTTTAGATTGGTTTTTTGCCAAGCTTTGTGTACAGGTTGCGGATTGTAACCATCAGGAGCTCGGCTCTCACTTTGTCTATACCCATGCTGCAATGGGTCCTTTTGCCGTCGTTACTGCCCGTCAGCTTAGCGAAAACCATCCCGTTTCGCTAATGCTCAAACCCCATTTTCGTTTCATGATTTTCGATAATGATCTCGGTCGTACCTCTTTTCTCAACCCCGGTGGTCCTATCGATCACTATGCTGCTGGCACCCTAGACGAGACTTTAACTTTTATTGTAAAAACCCTTGAAACTTGGAGTTTAGACACCTTTGATTTTCCCTCGATTATTAAGCGGCAAAACATGGATGATTCAGAATTGCTGCCTCACTATCCTTTCAGAGATGATGGATTATTGGTTTGGGAGGCAGTCAAAAATTATGTCACTCAGTATTTACGTCTCTATTACAAGAGCAGCCAAGATCTATTAGACGACCACGAACTACAGGCTTGGGCGCTAGAACTTGCTGCTTATGACGGGGGTCGCGTGGCTGGGATGCCAGATAAAATTGAAACTGTAGAGCAGCTCATTGATGTGCTCAGCGTGGTGATTTTCACCTGCGGACCCTTGCATTCAGTTCTTAACTTTTCGCAGTATGAATATATGGCCTATGTGCCCAATATGCCCTATGCAGGGTACCAACCCGTACCCGAAAGTAAGGGGATAGATATGGAGACAATTTTGAGTTTTTTGCCTCCGTTTCAACCTGCTGCAGAGCAAGTCAATTGGACTATGATTTTGACCTCTTATCACTATGATAAACTTGGGCATTATGACGAAGAGTTCGTCGATCCATTGGCTCAGGAAGTCGTTTTACAGTTTCAGCAAAATCTCGCAGATATAGAGCGCCAGATACAGGTCCGCAATCAAAATCGCCCTGTCCCTTTCAAATACTTTCTACCCTCAGAAACCATTAATAGTATTAATACCTGAATAACACTCTTGATCTTAAACTCATTCAGCTGAGCAACTGAAAGTGTCAGAAATGCTCCACATGTAAATTTTTATGGGTTATGAACGGAAACACCGCCTGATCTGAGTCAATCAAGACTATTGAAAAATCTCCAAGACTTAGGCTGGGCAATGAAGCCTGGGGAAATTTACAGTGGTCGTCAACTATCAATAGTTCTTTCCCATAACCACTCAACACTACGCTCTTCTGGGGCTACTTTCATCCAGTAGAATAACTGGAACGACGCAGCGCGATCGAACCCATTGAAAACAGACTCCATCTTCTATCCTATGCCTTACCCACAAGTCTTGAAAGTATTGTGATGGTTAGGTTTGGGATATGCGATAAAGTGTAACCTGACCACTGACATAGCGAAGCGAAT
>NZ_JANQOP010000014.1 GCF_028285745.1 Acaryochloris sp. IP29b_bin.137
CAACTGAAACCCCATAAACGACTCAATTACCAGAGAGGCATGAGGGCGCTATCACTGATTCAGACCACATTGTGAAACCCTTGTCATCCCCAAAGCAACTGTTCATAAGCCAACGTCAGCGGAAGCTTCCCTAGGTCGGCAAATGGTCTGAACGATAACCATTGATGACTCACCAGTCCGCTGACTCGCCATCCCCAGAACACTCTTTTTTCGGCCTCTGCAATGATCCGACCTGACTCCAAAATGAAAACTAGCCTACAAGCGCTCCCCTCGAAGGCTGACCTGTCTCCTTCAACGGCAGCGGCTTCTGAGGTTTCATCATCCTCTCAGCCATTCAATGCGGGATTATGGGCCAAGGTGATGGCACTCACCATCGCCAGTATGCTTCCGATTTTGGCGATCGGTACTGCCACCTACTATTTTGGGTCTCAATCGATTACTCGTAACGCCATTGAGTCCCGTCGGACTGGAGAGCAAACGCTGACAGCTATCAGGGCAGACGAACAACAGCAGATCCGGCTGCTCATTGCTTTGCTAGTGGGAACTGGGGGATTGGCGGTATGCACAGGGGTAGTCGTGGCCTATTTGGCCTATCGTTCGATGCATTCAACCCTGGATGTTACTGTTCCCCAGGTTGAGCAAGACACACAAAAGGCGATGACAGCACAAATTCAGTCCTTGACGACTGCATTTCAAAGTATCAATACAACGCTCAATCGAGACGATATCTTTTCTACCACTGTCACAGATATTCGTAAGATTCTGGGGGTTGATCGCGTTATTATCTACGGTCTAAATGACGATGATCTGGAGGTTGTTATTGCTGAGTCGGTTGGACCGACTTGGCCTAAAGCATTTGGCGCTATCATTCCCGATCCTTGCTTTAAGACCCGATATATTGAAAAGTATCGCAAGGGTCGAATCAAAGCCATTGAGAACATTGACGAAGCCGGTTTGTCTCCTTGCTATATTGAGCAACTAGAGCAGTTAGCCGTACGAGCACTGCTGGTTGCACCGATTACCAATGGTGAGCAACTGGTGGGCTTGTTAATCGCCCACCATTGTTCCGGTCCCCGTCCATGGCAACCTTTTGAGGTGCATTGGTTTAAGCAAATTGCAACTCAGGTCGGTTTTGCCTTTGGCAAGGTGAAGTTGCAGGAGGAACATAACAACCTGCAACAACAATCCATTACTCAAGTGAGGTGGATGCAGTTTTTTACCAAAACCATCCAAAATCTCCGAAGCGCAACGGATGCAACTGGCATTTATAAAGTTGCGGTTCAGAATATCCGCCAATTTTTAAATATTGATCGAGTGATTGTTTATGGTTTAGATGAGAACTCACGCGAAGTGGTTATCGCTGAATCCATCGGGGTAGGCTGGCCTGCTGCCATGGGAGTAACCATCCATGATCCTTGTTTCCAGGCCAGATACATCGAAAAGTATCAAAATGGCCGGATCAAAGCTATTGATAATATCTACGAAGCAAATTTATCGCCTTGCTACATTGAGCAGCTAGAAACATTGAAAGTAAAGGCTTTGGTCGTTGCCCCCATTGCTACAGAAGGGAAACTGGTAGGGCTACTTATTGGACATCAATGCTATAGCCCACGGACTTGGCAGGATTTTGAAGTGCAAGGCTTTGCTCAGATCGCCACACAAGTCGGCTTTGCTCTTGACCATATCAATGCCCCAAACAATGGCTCAGCCGCCCCTGAGGACACAACCGTTTCTGAAGTTTATCAAACCGATGAGGATACGGTATATCCCATCAGTGAATGGGATGAATAAGCGACGTCTATCGGGCACCCGTTAATGCTAAACGGCTGTTTAGCGTTTGTTCGCCCATGCAAAAGCCCCGGGACCAAAGGCGGCGGAGACCGCACATCCTGCTAGGATCATCAAGTCTCGTTCTAAGCCAGCAATGAAAGCCCCTTCGGTAATGGCTTTGGGGAATTGTACCGTTGCGATCGCACCGGCCATAATCGCCACCAACACCCAATTCGCCCAGAAATTTTGAATCCCCACTAAGATCAGAACGCTGGCGATCACTTCAACGATGCCCGTAATCGGCCCTAAAAATCCAGGTAAACCGAAACCAACAAATTTCTCGCTCGCCATCGCCCAGTTAATCGCTTTGGGAAAGCCATGATAGAGAAAGATCGCCACCACCACGAGGCGGAGGAGCAAAAGGGAAAATTCTTGCATAGAGAGATTGGAGTTTGTAGAAGTTGTGGTCATGGTTATTCTCCAGATAAATATAAAGTACAAAAATGGATCAATTAGCGATATCTCGGAACGGAGAAAGGTTTATAGCAGCATTCGAACGTTAGCCCCTTATTCTGCAGAGCCTACAGGCTGGGGTTTAGAAGCAATGGTTTTGCTCCTTCATTCAAAGCACTATCACACCTTGAGTTTGGCGGACAAACTTGAACGAAGCCCCAATAATTGCTGTGCCAATTTGTCTTTGGTGGTGAAGGATTGCAGCCAGGTCATCAAAATAATGAACCGATTCCGATAGCCAGGTGTATAGACTAGGTGGACGGCTAACCAGAGAAACCAGCCTAGAAATCCCCGAATGGGGAATGGACCAATTTTGCCGACGCCAGAAAAGCACCCAATAATGGCCAACCGACCTTTATTGAAATATCGAAAGGGTTGGGGCGTTCGCCCCTGGAGTTGACGGCGAAGATTACGAGCGGTACAAACCCCCTGCTGCAACGCTTCGGGCGCAACACCTGCCAATGTCTGATCGGGAACCTGGGCTGCATCCCCCAGAACATAGACCTCGGGATACTGTTGTAGTTGCAGGCTCGGTAGCACGGAACATTTACCTCGATTGCCTTGGGGGAATGCCGTTTGCATGGGCGGATGCGTAGCTTGCACCCCAGCTGTCCAAATGGTTGTTGCACAAGGAATAAGGACACCGCTATCCAGTTCTAAGTCGGTGGGGTGAACAGATGCTACTTTGGTTTTGACCTGAACTTGTACCCCGAGTCGAGCGAGCTTTTTATAGGTATAAGATCGCAACGGATGCGGAAATTCAGGTAAGAGTTCTGGTCCCGACTGAATCAAGATAAGTTGTACTGGCTCCCTTCTGAGCCAGGGATAGGCTTTAGGCCAAGACTGATGACAGAGTTCGACTAAAGCTCCAGCCACCTCAACGCCTGTAGCCCCACCCCCAACAACGGTGATGGTTAATCGTTGCCGTCGTTGGTCTGAATCAGAAATTTGGGCGGCTTGCTCAATGCACTGTAAAAGGTGATGTTTGAGTGCGATCGCATCCTCCAACGTTCGCAGTGGCCATGCATATTCTTTGGCTCCCGGTACGCCCTGAAAATGAGTCTGACTCCCCGTGGCCAGCACCAGATAGTCGTACTGCAACGTAACCTGTTCGGTTTGTACTCGTCGGGCAGCCAAGTCAACGGCTTCAACATTGCCCTGGACAAACTGAACATTTTTATATCGATGCAGCAGTTTATGAATCGGCAGTGCAATCCACTCTGGCTCCAAGGTGGCCGTTGCCACTTGATAGAGCAACGGCACAAAGGTGTGGTAATTATTGCGATCGATTAATGTGACCTGAGCCGCTGAGCCCCCAAGGGAAATAGCCGTTTGTAGGCCACCAAAACCAGCGCCAATAATCACAATATGGGGAGGAGCGGAAGAGATCATCGGTAGCCTTAAGGGGAATCACTCACTGTAAAGAAGGTTATGGCTTGAAGACATATGGATCGTTTTGATTGAGCTGCCATGATACTCTAACTCCTAGAAATAAAGTGATGTTTGGGGACATTTTTGTCCCCTTTTTTTGTGCTTATTTTCAGTACGAGCGAGTGGGGCAATTGGATGTGGTTTAAACAGATTGGGCGATACCCACATCCGATCGCAGACCCGACTCGTATATAGAATGAGTGCAATGATGCTGTGGGCAGATGCTTTTGAAAGTTCCCCAACCCCATCCATCTTCCGAAGAGAATCGCCCTATTCCTCCTTCTCAATATGCAGATACTAATGACCTGGTTGCTGCAATTAAGCGACAGGAGTTAGATGCCCTGGGCTATCTGTTCGACCACTATTCCAGTTTGGTCTACACCCTGGCCTATAAGATTTTGGGCAATTCCCCCGAAGCGGAAGATTTAATGCAAGAGATCTTCCTGGGCCTATGGGAACGCTGTACTTACAATCCCAGCCGGGGCAGCTTATCGAGCTTTTTAGCCACGGTGACTCGGTCGCGGGCCATTGATCGACTACGGATGAAGGGCAATCGTCGTCGGATTATATCCCAGTGGCAGCAAAGTCTGTCGCCTAATCCTTCTCCCACACCTTTGGACCATGCCAGCCAATCGGAAAAACGCCAGGCCCTCCAGCAGGCTTTGGCGGAACTGCCGAAGGAATATCGGCAAGTGTTAGATCTCAGTTATTTCGGGGGATACAGCCAGTCCCAAATTGCCGAGCAATTGGACAAGCCCTTAGGCACGGTCAAAACCTGGGCAAGGAAGGGGTTGATTCAACTTCGCCAGTCTCTACAAGCGCAAATGGAGCTTTAATCTTATGGTCGATCCAACCCCCCATCACCGATTTGAAGAACTCGCGGCGGGCTATGTGCTGGGCAACCTCGACTCTGAGGAGATGGCTGAGTTTCAGCAGCTGGCTACTGAGCATCCCGACCTATGGGAAGAGGTAGCAGGGCTGCAAGAGACCCTGGATCTATTGCCCTTTGCCCTTACGGAAAACCAGCCTAAGCCCTCGACACGGGCACAGATGATGCAGGCTGCGGCTCAAGCTACTCCTATACAACACAATGCCCATCCTCAGTCACAACGCCCTTGGGGCAAAATCTTTGGCAGCATTGCAGCAGTCATGACAATGGCTTTGGGGTTGCAGACAGTTTATTTTCAGCAACAATTGGCTCAGGTACGCCAGGAGTTAGCGGAGCAGAAAAGTCTGATGGCTTCGCTGCCCTCAACAATGCCCCAGACCGCGCCTAGAAATGTGGTGATTACCACGACCGACACATTTGTGAACCAGAATTGGCAAGGGGTGGAGCAAATCCTGGTGGATCATCGCAAGTCCTTGAAAAAAGGGCTGAAGGCGGTGGATATTCCTAGCAGTCAGCCGATGGAGCTGGCGGCTCTGCTGAGAGCGCAGGCCCCGATGCCGTCGGCTATGCCGATTCTGTCGCAGGTGAGTTTCAAATTATTAGGAGGGAGTGTTTGTACCTTTGGCAAGGCCAAGGGAGTCCGGATGATGTACGATACGGAGCACCATGGTCAGGTCTCGTTTTACCAAATTTCCCGTTCTCAACGGCCAGAACTGCCTCAGTTAACGTCAGAGAAGCTCTATCTGGCGATCCAAGATGGACCGGGTGGGGTGTTTTGGAGTGATGGTGAGTTTCACTATGCGATCGTGTCTGACTTGTCGGCAGATGAGTTAAAGGAACTGACTTCCGCCGTTGAGATTGTAGAGAGCTAGGGTTGAGCAGAATACTGAGGCTTGCTATCTGAAGCATATCCATTGGCAAAGTTGCTGGAATACCTATTCATTACAGTAAGCCCCCATTGCTTTCAAGGCCATCTTTTGGGCTGCTGTCAAGCCTAGGGCACCACTAAAGTCCATGCTGCCACATAAACCTGTTTGAACGATCGCTACGCATTTGCCCGTATCGACCTCCCAGAGTCTGAGAGTTTTGTCATAACTGCCACTGACAATCCTCTGGCCATCGGGGCTAAAGGCTACCGACCTGACAGAATCAGTATGGCCTCTCCAGGGTTTGCCGATGGGGTTGCCCTGGGTATCCCAGAGTCTGAGGGTTCGGTCATAACTGCCACTAACAATCCGCTGGCCATCGGAGCTAAAGACCACCGACATGACAGAATCAGTATGGCCTGTCCAGGGTTCGCCGATGGGGTTGCCCTGGGTATCCCAGAGCCTGAGGGTGTGGTCATAACTGCCACTGACAATCCGCTGGCCATCGGAGCTAAAGGCCACCGACCTGACAGAATCAGTATAGCCTGTCCAGGGTTCGCCGATGGGGTTGCCCTGGGCATCCCAGAGTCTGAGGGTGTGGTCATAACTACCACTGACAATCCGTTGGCCATCGGGGCTAAAGGCCACTGACCAGACAGAAGCCCAATGGCCTGTCCAGGGTTCGCCGATGGGGTTGCCCTTGATATCCCAAAGTCTGAGGGTCTGGTCCTCACTGCCACTGACAATCCGTTGGCCATCGGGGCTAAAGGCTACCGACAAGACAGAAGCCCTATGGCCTGTCCAGGGTTCGCCGATGGGGTTACCCTGACTATCCCAGAGTCTGAGGGTGTGGTCATCATTGCCACTGACAATCCGCTGGCCATCGGGGCTAAAGGCTATCGACCTGACATAATTTGTATGGCCTCTCCAGGGTTCGCCGATGGGGTTGCCCTGGGTATCCCAGAGTCTGAGGGTCTGGTCATAACTGCCACTGACAATCTGCTGGCCATCGGGGCTAAAGGCTACCGACCTGACAGAATCAGTATGGCCTCTCCAGGGTTCGCCGATGGGGTTGCCCTGGGTATCCCAGAGTCTGAGGGTGTGGTCCTCACTGCCACTGACAATCCGCTGACCATCAGGGCTAAAGGCTACCGACAAGACAGAATCAGTATGGCCTCTCCAGGGTTTGCCGATGGGGTTGCCCTGGGCATCCCAGAGTCTGAGGGTCTGGTCCTCACTGCCACTGACAATCCATTGGCCATTGGGGCTAAAGGCTGCCGACAAGACAGAATCAGTATGGCCTGTCCAGGGTCTACCAATGGGGTTACCCTGGGTATCCCAGAGTCTGAGGGTCTGGTCATAACTGCCACTGGCAATCTGCTGGCCATCAGGGCTAAAGGCCACCGACAAGACAGAATCAGTATGGCCTGTCCAGGGTTCGCCGATGGGGTTGCCCTGGGCATCCCAGAGTCTGAGGGTCTGGTCATAACTGCCACTGACAATCCGCTGACCATCGGGGCTAAAAGCCACCGACAAGACAGAAGCCGTATGACCTGTCCAGGGTTCGCCGATGGGGTTGCCCTGGGCATCCCAGAGTCTGAGGGTGTGGTCATATCCCTCTTTTATCACTTTAGACAGAGAGAAAGTCAGGATGCTTGAGCAATTTCCTCACCAGTGGACAGCAAAATGTCTCCATCCTAGATGTGA
>NZ_JANQOP010000016.1 GCF_028285745.1 Acaryochloris sp. IP29b_bin.137
CAACTGAAACCCCATAAACGACTCAATTACCAGAGAGGCATGAGGGCGCTATCACTGATTCAGAACACATTGTGAAACCCTTGTCATCCCCAAAGGGGACTGCGACACCTTTGCCGCTCGAAGCCTCTAAGACCCATCTCGACAGGCAAGGCAAACCTCTGATCAATCGTATCTTTCCTGCTAGATGTGGTTCCCGTTCGCAAAGGTAACGGGTTTATTTTGTGATTATTGAATAAAAGATATTAGATCAAACTCCTGACGGATATCTAAAAGGGATCGATCAAGTAATGGCTCAAACTCAAGAAATGGCAGCAGCTTTGGGCGGTTACGAGTTCTAATCCAAATGGGAATCAGTTCAATCAACACCGTAGGCAGAACTCTCAAAACCTTTCCATATAGCCAAAGTGTCCCCTTTTCTCGAATCATATCGTCATACATCACATCAACTGCAGGAGAGTTTTTCATCTTCAGATACGTCTGAAATGTACATTCACTCGTCCACCAAAATAACGGCAGAATTTTTAGCTCATCATGCATGCCCGTATCACAGCCGTAAATCACATGTCCCACATCATGTGCCCGCAAAATCTTGCCAAAGCGAGAGGGTTGAGTCGCTGGATTCGTAACGTGCGGATTGAGGGCATAGTACTCCTTGAGCCCTTCTCTCAAGGTTTGAGTACTCTTGTTGTCCATGTACAGCGGTTTGTTGTTCATATAATTACGATACTAATACGTATCGTAATTCATAATAGCATCTATGAAAGATGCCTACAAAAAATCACCCGGAAGACCCCGTAGTGTAACTTCTCACCAAGCCATGCTGAAAGCCACAATAGAACTATTGGCGGAAGTAGGTTTTGAGAAGATGAGTATAGATGCAATCGCAACGCGCGCAGGGGTCGGCAAGACTACGATTTATCGGCGCTATGCCAATAAGAATGAACTTGTTGCTGATGCCATTGAGAGCGTGCGGGAAGAGATACACCTTCCCGATACAGGTCATCTTTGGAGTGATATAGATGTATTAATTGAAAATGCCGCAAAAATAACACTGACTCCACCTGGGCAACAAGCTGTTGCCATGATCATTAGCAGTGCATCTAGTAATTCCGGGTTTGCGCAAGTTTACTGGAAGAAATATCTACAACCTCGAAAACAAGCCTTTGCTAGCGTTATTGAACGGGCAAAAGCAAGACAGGAAGTTGCAAATGACGTAGATGCAGGTTTAGTGTTCGACACGATGAGCGGCATTATGCTTTATGCATTAATCTTTCCACCAGCAGAAGCTTGGACTGACTACATCCGCCGTGCTCTTAAATTGGTCCTTAGCCCAAGGTCGAGTTAGTCCCATGCCTGGCATGCTGCTTATAAAAGTAAGGCAGGTGTCAGTCATCCATTAGCTTCGAATCAGAAGCAAGTTAATCTGCCCCAGCGAGCATTTTCTGCATTTCTCTTAACATTGGAAACAACATGCTAAGCGTGATTGATATGGCTAGCAGCCAGAATTACTGGCCAGATGCAGTCCCCACCAAAGTGCGCTTAGCTGGTGAAGATGAGTTGTTGCGGATCGCCTCTTCCCATAGCTCCACCAAAGTCTGAAATGCCCGATCCCAGCTGTAATTCTCAACACTCGATGGGGCATAGTCTCCCATCCCTCGCCGTAGGGTCGGACTCTCGATGAGAGCTTGGAGCCTATCAGCAAAATCATGGACGGATTGGGGTTCATACAAATAGCCATTACAGCCATGCTCGATATTTTCCACGACACCACCCGCCCGGGGGGCCAACACCGGAATCCCCGAAGCAAAAGCTTCTAAGATGGTTAGACCTCGTGCCTCTTTTTCCGATGTAGTAATGTGAATATCGCTATTGGCAAGCAAGGCTGGAATTTCGGCTGGATCAACCCGACCCAACAAATGCACGTGGGGCGTTAAGGCTCCTAACTCTTGCGCAATTGCCTCCCGCATGGATCCGTCGCCCACCACAATCAGTGCAATTTGATCGCGATCCACTCTAGACAGGACTTCTCGCATGGCCTTGAAGGTAAAAGCCCAGCCCTTATCTGGGGTTAACCGTCCCACGAATACCAGCTTGACCTGCTGATCGACCTGGGAGAGGTCGTAGTTCTGGGCAAAGTAGTGGGGACGACGCAGGCCGGGACTAAAGTTCTCCGTATCAAAGCCCACTAACCCAGCATAACGGGAGTTTTTAATGCCCAATTGGATGATCTTCTCTTGGGTGATTGGACTGGTGGTAAAGGTCTGATCGTAAGCGTTGTAAACTTGGCGGAGCAAAAGCTTAAACAGATTCTGCAAGCCAGCAATAGCAACGGGCGGCCAATCGAAGTAATCCTCTGCATACTCAATAAAATTGGTGCGGTAAAAACACACACAGGGAATACCCGCTTGTTTGGCATACTTGATGCCTGGCGTTTGCAACAGTCCTACAGATAATCGTTCTGGTTCATCCACATGAACAATATCGGGCTGGAATTCTCCTAGAGATTGCATCAGGCGCGAGCGGGCTCGCCAACTGATATTGCGCTCAAAGTCCAACCCCATAAAGGCATCACTCGGCAAGTTAACGACCTCAATATGGGGGAGAATCTCGCCCGTGTAGTCTTGCCAGTGGGGGTAGATGCTGGCCAACGGACTGTAGTCAGGGCAAAAGACCCGAACTTGATGTCCCCACTGGCTCAGCTTTTTCATCCGGTTAAAGTCAGCGACGGTGACCCCATCAACCACCGGGAGGAAACCAGAGGTAATCATTGCAATCTTCATGGCGAAGTTACTTCCTCAAAACTGTAAGCATCACGAATGTCTGGTTTAGAGATGGATACATCGGGGCGTTTAACGGTGGGCAACTCCACATCTAAGCGACGCAAGCGACGACTTCGAAAGGCCATGGCAGTTGCTAGTAAATTGCCAATTCCCATCAGCAGCACCATTAGGGCAATTCCTCGACCTTCACCAATGCCGCCAATGTGGGGGCCGACCGTTTCTGCAAACGGGCCTCCAGCCATCAAGGGTTCTAGGAAGTTCTCAACGAGAGGACCCACGACAATATAGGCAAAGATAGCCAAGGACTTTTCAATCATTTGCTGCAGTGCAAACACCCGCCCCTGGTAATGTTGAGGGACTTTACTCTGCCAAATCGCTTGATTACAACTAACGATGATGGGTTGGGCAAACAAATAGACAAACAGTCCCAACGCTGCCAGGGGAATGGAGGTTTGTAGGGCCGCCATCAACATAATGAGAGCTTGTAGTGGAATAAAGTAGAGCAGACCGTAAACTTTGCGTTTGGGGCCCCCCCAAGCCGTCATCACAATGCTGCCTAGCAGCAGACCGCTGCCGCCAATCGATAGCACATATCCCAACTCTTCCCGCGAACCAAAATCCAAAATCAACGGCCAAAATACCACTTCTAAAATACCGACGGAGAAGAAATTCGTGGACATGTACTGGAGTAGCCGAGCCAGGCCCGGGCGTTTGGTGATGTAACGCCAGGCAAACTGCATCTCTTGCAGCAATCGTCGGATTTGAGGAGGCTTGGTCTGTTTTGTACGGTTAATTTTGGGGAAACGGGCAATCAGCAGGGTCGATAGGGCGATGAGAAAGGTGCTGAAGTCAATGACCAAGATGCCGCTGATGCCTAAGATACCGATCAAGAACCCTGCGATCGCAGGTGAAATCACCCGAGCGATACCGCGGGAAATCTGAACCATGCCGTTCATCCGGCTGTATTGGCTAGACGGTGTCAACTGTGCGATCGCTGCCGTATAGGCCGGGACTTGAAACGCATTGAAAATCGAGTTAATCCCCACTGCCAAGTAGATATGCCAAATCTCCAGCTGATTGGTAAAAACCAGGGCACCAATGATCAGCGTGCCAATGCCCGCAGCAGCATCGCTGAGAATCATGGCCCACCGTCGGTCCCAGCGATCTACGAGAGATCCGGCAATCGGTGAAATCAGCATGTTAGGCAAGTAGGTGCATAAAATCACCATTGCCAATTGACTAATAGACTGATTTTGCTGGTAAACCCACACGCCCAGGGCAAACTCCGTCAGTTTTGTACCCAACAGAGAAACAACTTGCCCTAACCAAATCAGCAGAAATGTTTGCATCTAGCGCCTTTAAACCTTCACAACAGCATCGGCTTTTTCTCGAGGGACTGCCTGAGCAAACCGCTGTTCCCATTTTTTTTGATTGGCCTGGGCATCCCGAATATAAGGGGACCAAGCAATCAACTGAATCAACACCTGATTCAACCAAGACAATGGAAACCGCAGCGGACGGACAATATCCAGGAACAACACGACTCGAATTTGATCCGTTTCATTCCAGGCTTCGTGGAGATAGGTATCATCAAACACCATGGTCTTGCCTTCCTGCCAATAGCGAATCTGGTCATGCACCCGAATTCGGCACGCTTCATTGGGTTCAGGAATTTTGAGTCCCAGCAAGCATCGCACCACCCCTTTGTAGGGACCTCGATGCTCGGGAATGTGCTTGCCCGGCAGCATAATAGAGAAAAATGCGGTTTTCATGCCTGGAATCTGTTCAATCAAGCGAGTCGTTTCGGGACAGCGCTGACAATTTTGTTCTGCTCTGCAGCCATAACCATAGAGAAAGTAAGTTTTCCAAAGATCGTCTTTGCTGGTAGACGTGGCTTGATCAGGAGAAATATCTTGAAAGTTGGGCAACCGTTCGCTATGAGTCAAAACGCCATCTAATTCTTGGCGAATCATTTCCCAATTCATCTCCAATGTTTGAGTCCACTCAAATTGTGAGACATCTAAAAAAGGAGCATCCCCCACTTTTGAATAATGCGGAATCAGTTTTTCAAACTGCTGCAGGATAGGGGCACCCACCTGGTAGATTAGAAAATTGCGTAAATTTCGTTTTTTCTTTTGCACGGACATAACAGCTCAGACAAACTTGATTCTTGCAACCCGCCGTTCACTAACGACTTCCCACTGCTTTAAGCCATTACCAGACTAAATAAAAAGGCTACCCAGGGGATTGATATCCATCACACTGGTTTAACCATAAACCCTTTGACAGAATTTCCTGGCTTTGAGAATCAGCATTCTTTGACATCAAAAAAACAGTTTTGTTTCTGTCGCTTTGGGGATTTTAGGTATTTGGCAGTAGTGCAGCTCAGATCACTTGGTTGCCAGCCAATTAAGACGAAATTAAATCTAAATCAAAGGCTATTTTTGAGCAATGTATTTCCACACTGAAGCCTGCATTTAGCAAAGTCAAACCCAGATGTTTAGATTTTTTAAGTGTCCAGTCCGTCGCCGCTTCATCCTGTTGGAATTGCAAAAGTCCAGTTCGAAGCCGTATCCAGTCTCAATTGGCGTTACAGCTGAAAGCGTATAGGGGTATTTTCGCAGGTCTCAGAAAGCTCATTGGCCAGCTTTGCCCCTTGAGCGATCCCTTGCCCCTATGACCAGCCCTCCTAATCGCTGCAACCCGAATCAGGAGGGCTGTCTATCGTCTCCATTAAGCCAAGTTTATAGTCCTCTGTCGGTAAGGGTACACTAAGGCTGGTGAGGGTTTTGAATCGTTGAGTCGCCTTGAGACTCCAAACAAGCAGAGGATACTTTCGCAATACCCATCAAGGGGCAGGGGTGCCATCGAAGATTGTTCCCATCAATCTTCCCAGGGTGGGCTAGAGCAGTTTTACCGCAGTGGTCGCAGAGAAAAGAAGGTTGTCAGGCATTCAAAAAATTTGGACTCAATTAGCCCTCCTCCCTAAGCAAATGTCTTTGGGGATTCGTTCGTGGCTCCATCACTTAGAAACGACAACAGACGCACTGCCGGACTTCACCCAACCCCTCCTGACCAGTAGTCAGGTCTTACTGGCCTATCAACAGCTCACCGCTCTGGAATCTCAACGCCTCGCCCTACCAGATCGACTGCAAACATCAGTGGAAATTTTGAGTCAGGCCCTAGGGTTTCCCCTTGTGATTTTGGAAACTTATGACCCAGACCACCAAAGTCTAGTATTTCAGGCAGGCACCGTCTGTCCGCTTCAAAATACGGAAATTGCGCCCTGCCAACCCTTATCCCCCCTGGCAAGTCGAGTCTTAAGGGCAGCGACAGCCATCGCCATGACCGATGCGGATGCGCATCCTGACCACAGCGGTTTATCGGTCTACCTCCCTGATTCAGCGGTTATGGAGACGGTGATTCAGTTTCCCTTAATGGCCAATCAAACCGTTTGGGGAATATTGAGTGTCGCCAGGGCTGAGCCCATCTCTGGCGCGAACGTCTATTGTGCTTGGGGACAAAGCTTAGCCAGTTACCTGACGTGGATGTATCGTTCTGAGCAGGTCAAGACTCAGATGTCCACGATGCAGCAACAGCTGAAGCTAGCAGTCAGTAGCCTCAACGGCTACTTCTATGATTGGGATATGGGCAGTGGGCAGATTTTGCAATTTGCCCAAGCGCCGGATGCACCTGCTGCCGTAACCCATCAACTCTCCCTTGGAGCCTGGATCGACCAAATTTATCCCGATGACCAACCGCTATTCGAGTCGCTCGTTGAAGCGGATTTTCAGGGGAAGGATCAGTTCGAACTCGAGTATCGTTTGCTCTCAGAAGCGGGCCAAATCGTATTTATGTGCGATCGCGGCATGGTGCAACGCGATCCGCAAGGGCGTCCCCTTCGGGTAGTGGGTACCGTCACCGATATTTCGGAACGGAAGCGGCAAGAACTATCCGCCCAACAGCAAGTCCAGCACTACCAAACCCTGCTGTCTGATATCAACGTCGTTCTCTTTCAAACGGATATCACCGGAAATTGGTCTTATCTCAATCCCACTTGGTCACGCCTGACCGGGTTTTCAATCGAGGACAGCTTAGGAAAACCGGCCTGGGACTTTATTCATCCTGACGATCAGCTAAAACTCCAAGAGGCCATTCAGAATCTCGTTGATCAAACGTCCGACGACTATCATCACGAGCTGAGGTCCCGCACCCAGGCGGGGGAGACCTGCTGGTTTGCCGTCCATCATCAAGTGCTGCACGCCGCTGACGGGAAATGTCTCGGAACCACCGGCACACTGATTGATATCACTGAACGGAAACAACTGGAACACGAACTGCTCCACGATGCCTTACATGATGGCTTAACCCATCTCCCCAATCGAGTACTATTTTTGGATCGCTTGGAACAAGCTTGTCGCTCATTTCAACGGCATCCCGATGACCTATTTGCCGTCCTATTCTTGGATCTCGATCGCTTTAAAATCATCAATGACACCCTGGGGCATTTGGTGGGCGACCAGCTTCTGATAGCGGTTGCCCAACGACTAGAAGCTTGCCTTCGGCCGGAAGATACGGTAGCCCGGCTGGGAGGAGACGAATTTACAGTCCTTTTGCCCAATATTGACCAAATCGAAGATGCCACTCACGTTTGCGATCGCATTCTCCAAACCCTGAGCACCCCCTTTGCCCTCAGCAACACCGACGTGTTTATCTCAACCAGCATCGGCATTGCCTTGAACGGTGATCCTGATCAGCAACCGGATGATCTGCTACGGCATGCGGATATTGCCTTGTACCGTGCCAAAGCGTCTGGCAAAGGGTGTTATACAATCTTCACCCCAGACATGCCCTTACAACCTCTGGCCCCGGCTGATCGCAACACGGAACTCCCCCCAGCCCTGAACAACGAAGAGTTGCGTCTGTACTGTCAGCCCATCCTATCCTTAGAGACCCAAGACGTTTGGGGATTTACCCTCCAGTCTTATTGGCAACATGCTACCCGGGGCCTATTACCGCCTAGTGAATTTTTCCATTCCCCGACTGAACCCAAATTACAGGCCTCCATCGGCTGGTGGCTATTGCGGGAAGCCTGTCGGCAACTGTCTAAATGGCAACGCACCCCCACCAAACATCCCTTATCCATCGTGGTAGTTGTGACTGAAGCTCAGTTAGACTCCTCCCATTTCTTATCCAAGTTTGAGCAGACGTTAGCTCAGGATTCAATTGATCCAAGACAGCTGATCCTAGAACTCCCGGAGACGCTATGGCCTCGCCCTTCTGGACAGGTGCTCACCCATGCCAGAGCGCTGCAGGCCCAAGGGGTGCGTTTGATCCGCACCCAGCATGATCACCACTATGAGTGGTTATCTACAGATCCACTTTTGCCGATAGACTGGGTTAAACTGTCACCCACATTCTTGGGTAACCTAGAACAGCAAGGGTACCTAGAATCGGTTCATTCGATGTTTATTCAGGCAGCTAAGGCCGGAATTCATCTGTTTGCCGATGGCATTCAAGCGCCTAAACAGCTTATTCTATTGAGTGCTTTGAAATGCGATTATGGGCAAGGGGGTCATTTTACAGACGCCCTACCTGCTCACACCGCAGATCCTTGGTTAGAACCCTCATTCTCCCAACCCCTTGACAGCATGCCCCCCTCAACACCCATGTCACTCTTGATCATCTACAGCCCGATTGGTCAATCCCAAGTCCCTTTGGTGGGTAAGCGAACATGGACCATCGGTCGCAGTCCAGACAATACAATTGTGCTTCCCGACCGATGGGCCTCTCGCAATCATGCTCAACTCCGGGCAACTGAGACCGGTGAGTTTTACCTGACTGATTTGGGCAGTGGCAACGGGTCGGTCGTTAATGGCGAGAGAGTTACTATGCCAGTCATCCTCAAAGATGGCGACCTGATCACCATTGGCCATTCGCAACTAGAATTTCATCATCGTAGTAGCGAATCTGCCTTAAGGACCATCGACACGGCTCCCAAGAACGTATTGATGATGCAGGCCTCACACTTACAAGGGCAGGTCTGGAAAGAAGCGCTCAGTTCTCAAGGCATTTCTCTGACCTGGCTCAATGAAAATATTGATTTGGCACAGTATCTGACCCAGTCCATAAAATCGGGTCAAGGTATACCAGACTTACTGCTGTTGGATATGACTATTCTTAAGCCCAATCCCTACAGCTTTTGCCGCTGGTGCCACAATCTCCATCCCAACCTCAAAATTATTCTGACCAGTGGAACTCGTACCTTTGTTCCTACCTCAGAGCGAAAATGGGCGGTTCATCAGGGCGCATCGGAACTGATTGCCGCCTTTGATGAAGGCAGTATTTTCTCAAACTTAATTGATGTGATGGCTAAGGTGAGAGTCGTACTAGCGGCGCTCAACTGGCGTCCGATTGAACAAGGCTCCCTATCTTCAGCACTACTGGCGGTTAAACCCCATCTCAACACAACGACGTTTAGCAGCAAGCAAACCATTATTGGGGAATTACCCGCCGACCTAGAGTTGAATTAGAACACCTTTGAAGCGGCTAATACTCCCAGAATCGCTTGGGCAGCCCGTTGGAGAACGCCCGGTTCACCTAGTCGTGACCGGACCGCTTGATACCCTGCCATCATCTCGTGCCTGACTCCCTCATCCCTTAGCAACTGACAGGCCAAAGCCGCAATCTGGTCTGGGGTAGCTTCCTGCTGCAAGAGTTCGGGGACCACCGCTTGTCCAGCCACAATATTGACGGGAGAGATATAGTCAGTCTGAAAGTTGAAGCAATATTGGTAGAGCCAAGCACTAATGGCTCCAACTCGGTAGATCACCACTTGTGGGACATTCAGTAGGGCAGTCTCTAGATTGGCAGTTCCAGATTTTGTAATCACGACATCCGCTGCCGCCATTACGGTGTGTGAGTCGGGGAACAGCGACACAGGCAGCCCCGCTGTCTGGAGCGCTTGGGTCAAAACTGAGCGATAGGACGGTAAGGCTAAAGGCACCCAAAACTGAACGTTGGGGACTTGATCCGCGATCCGGTGGGCAGCTTTCAGCATAACGGGGAGCAAATACGCTAGTTCCTGTTGTCGCGAAGCAGGGACTAGCGCAATCATGGGCTGCTGGGAATCAAGTTCTAAGCGTTGACGAGCCTGGGCACGAGTCGGGAATCGTGAGAGTCGATCCAATAAGGGATGCCCAACCCAGCAGATATTCGCACCCTCCTCTTCGTAATATGTGGCTTCCTGGGGGAAGATTGCCAGCATTTGATCGCTCAGTTCTACCACTTGCTGGGTCACCCCTAACCCTTGAGACCACACCCATTCTGGGGGTGCAATATAGTAAACCACTGGCATGTGGAATATCTGTTTGAGCCGCTTACCCAGGCGGAGATTGGAACCAATATAATCGATCAAAAGGGTCAGATCAGGTGGGGTCCGTTCGAGCTGACGGATGACCTGCCTATGCAGCTTGAGGGTGGGCCAGATCAAGGGCAAGGCATTAACTGGACCAATCGCGCCGATTTTGCTGGTATCACCCAGAAGATGGGCACCTGCTGCAGCCATTTTAGGCCCTCCAAGGGCCAGGATTTCCAGGTCATACCCCCGGGCTTGAGCCTCAGTCAGCAGCGCGGGAATCAGCAAACTGCCCTGCAGATCACCAGAGACCTCTCCCGTACTTATAAAAAGCCGATAAGAGCAGGACATGGTGAATCAGAAGGCACAACGCTGCCGTCCAGGGGTTAAGCCCCGTCTACCCTGCGCCGCTCGCATAAACTGACACAAATGCTGGATCAAGGGGTGATCCGACAATAACTCAACTTGAGCAAGGGCTTCTTCCAATCGCAGCCCTGACCGATACAAATATCGAAAGGCTTGTTTGAGGATGCCTCTCATCTTCCCATGCAATAAATCATAGATGCCATGCCGCCGTAAGCCGACTTGATTTAAGGCCCTGACATGGGCAGGATTGCCTTCTACTAGCATTAAGGGAGGGACATCACGAATAATCCGACTCATACCCCCAATCATGGCTAACTGTCCGACATGGACAAACTGATGAATCCCCAAAACACCGCTAATATTGGCTTGGGATTCCACCTGGACATGGCCACTGAGGGCGACGGCGTTGGCAATCACCACTCCATCAGCAATTTGGCAGTTATGACCAATATGGACGTTCGCCATCAGGAGATTATCGCTACCAATGCAGGTGAACGCTTGGGCTCCACTAGCTCGATGAATGGTGACATATTCGCGAATCTGGTTGCGATCGCAAATCTTCACCCCACTCGATTCCCCGCGATCATTCCGATCCTGGGGTTCCATGCCAATAATCACGCCTGGAAAAATGCGATTATCGGCCCCAATCTCGGTCCAGCCGTCAATCACAGCATGGTGCCCCACCGTTGTTCGGGGACCGAGGGTCACCCGTTGACCAATCACCACATAGGCCCCAATCTGCACCGTTTTATGCACGGTTGCACCGGGATGAATCACTGCGGTGGGATGAATCAAATCGGTCATGAAGAGACAGCGTTTTACAATGACTATCTGAGGGTAGCATTTTAAACCAACGGCCTCGCCTCCAGATTATATTGAGCGTAGAAATTAATGCGGAACAGTTTTTTTGACGATTCCTTAGACAAAGCCTCTATCAAACAACGTATCCGCGAATTAAAGCAGGCCACTGTTGGCTTCTATAGCATTGGTCTTTACCCTGGCTCTTTAGCTTACAATGCCGTGATGCAAGCGGGGGGGACCCCATTAATTCTGGCCCCTCGACCCGGGCGAGATCTGATGGGGGCCTTCTCAGAAGACGCTAAAAGTGGGATGGATGCTGATCATGTCGTGAATTTGCACCGCATGGCTCGCCACACTGAAGGACATGCCTCGGTCACCAATACGCTAGACTACCTGATTCAGCACTGTGACTTGGTGGTGCTCAGTGCCAACAGTAACTATATCGAACAGGATTTAGAAGAAGCCTGTACGCTTCGGCGTAAGCTGGGCCGTACGAATGTCGTGTTAGCTTGTTTGGCAGGGTCTTTCAGCCATGACAAGGTGACGAATACATCCTATGTTCTCTGTGAGAAAAATCCGAATCTCGCTTTTTTCTCAGGGTTTCATCGTGATGGGGCCTTAAGAGATCCCGTGGATAGTTTTACAGCCAATTTTTGTCACCCGAATGCCTTAACAGCCTTGATTGGTGCCTTTCTTCTGGATGGCATCTCTTTGAATATTCAAGTGTCGCCCGGTGTACATAATGTCGAAGCCCAATATATCAAAGCAGCCAAAAATATGGCTTCGATCTTTGCGGGGTTTGGCTATGAGTTTCACTGGGACAACACGGGAATTTTGCCAACGCTGCTCACCCTCCTTTTAGACCAATGTTTAGATCAAGCGGCAACCGTCTCTATGTCTCGCAATGATCGACAGAAACTGTACACTCAACAACCAATTGATTTAACGGAACTGGGCTATGGCGTGCCCATGATTGAAGCTACGCTTAATCAAGGGGGAGATAAAGACAAAGTTCGTGATCATACCTTTTCACAACTCACCGCCATGGTGGCCGATGTGCGAGGCAGTATGACCAGTCCCACCACCGGGCAACCCACCCGTAATTTCCGGGCCGGACAGGTGTTGGCCCGATCCATGAAAGAACATGGACGTTGTCCCTACAGTATCGAAGAATTTGAGCAGTGGTGCGAAGATGCGGGTCTCAAGAAAGGGGGCTTAGAGGGTGTCAAAGCGCTACGGTACTGGCCTCAGATTACAACGAAGTACAAGATTCAAGTGCATGATGCTTCCATGATCAACCTTCTGCATACGGTGATCTGTGGGGATGGCAAGGAGCAGAATTTCGCCTTTCAAGTGATGACGAAAAGTCGTGAATTGTCCAATTATTGCCAAGAGTCGGTTCGACCGCCCCATAGTCGTAAATATGCGAGTATTCTCAACAATTTGGATAAGCCTGAGTCCTTAGAGCAGCTTGCCAATGCCATCATTGCTGATAACGCCCGCAACGCCCTAGAAGTTGAGGAGCCAGAGTTAGAAGAAATCACCCCGCAAGCCGATGACCCGGCTTATTTGCAGGCGATGGATAGTATCGAACAGAATATGGATACCACAGAGTAAAGATTGCAGGAGCAGCCCTTACATTAGTCCACCATGGCAAACATCAGCTCTCCTGAACAGGATAATTGCCCCTCTACCTCGGCTTTTGTCGACATCATGGCAAATCGCTTCCGTTTCAAAGACAGTAGCTCAGCCGTGATAATCAGCTGGTCCCCAGGGACCACAGAGCGGCGAATTCTGACTTTATCGATCCCGGTAAATACGAAGAGTTTGCCAGCAGGAATATCGGGGAGTTGAGAGAGGACAATGCCCCCAACCTGGGCCATGGCTTCAACAATCAGTACTCCCGGCATCAGGGGACGGCCCGGAAAATGGCCTTGAAAAAACGCTTCATTCATGGTCACGTTCTTGATGCCCACCGCCCGCTCAGACTCTTTGTAGTCAATAACTCGGTCAACCAGCAGAAAGGGATATCGATGGGGCAGTAGCTCTTGGATCTCCTCAATCATAAAGGTGGTTTTAGGATCGTTAGGACCAGAGGGATTTGACATAATAAGCAATCACGATTCAACGAAGGATCAGTCAGCCAGACTCAATCAGACAAGACTTGCTGAAGGCGCTTGGCAAAGCGAATATGGAGCGAGTGACTGGCTTTATATGCAACGTAATGTGCCGAGGGTAGATACCCTAATAAACTCAAATCGCCGATTAAATCCAGCAGTTTGTGGCGAACCGGCTCATTCGCAAATCGCAACGGCGGATTCAGCCATTCGTCCTGACGACAAACCAAAGCATTGTCTAGACTACCACCTTTGATGAATCCCATCGTTCGTAAGGATTCTACATCCTCTGCACGGCCAAAAGTACGGGCGGGGGCAATGTCAAAGAGAAAGTCTTGGGGAGAACATCGGTGCCACTGTTCGCCAATCGCAGGTTCAGGAAAATCAATGCCGCAACTAAATGAAAGCTGGGGTTCTGGCATGGCCATGACAAAAGCCTCACCCTTTTGCTCCAGCACTGGATAGTGAAGCGTAGGCACTAAACGGCGTTCAGACTGCAGTTGATATCCTGTATCAAGAATGGCAGTGGTCCACATCTGAGCGGATCCATCCAAAACGGGAATCTCTGGCCCCTGAAGCTCAATGCGGGCATTATCAATGCCCATACCCACTAAGGCAGCCAATAGATGCTCCACCGTGGCGATCGTGATATCCCTTTGTCTCAAGGTTGTGCAGAACTGGGTCTGGTGCACAAATGAAAGGTGTGCAGCAACGGGAACGTTTGGATGCTCCATCCACACACAATAACGCCCTTGATGGGGCGGAGCCGGATAAATGGTCACTGAAGTGTTTGCACCCGTGTGTAAGCCAATGCCTGCCAGGGTAAAGCTGTGGTTGAGGGTGTGTTGATAGGGAGATGCGATCGCATCCTTAAAGCATTTGATCGCCTTGGTTGTGAGGCCAGACATTACCCCCATACCGACAGAGTCCCCAAGATATCAATAGACTTGGGCATTAAAGCGGTACGCCAATAATCCCTAAAACCGCTGACCAAATCCGAAGTGGAATTGATTGTCCCCATCATCATTGATGCCATAGTCTAACCGGACTGGCCCAATCGGCGTTTTAACCCGTAGTCCAACCCCATAGCCAAACCCCACACCCGGCTTACCCCGAACAATGCCTGGGCGGCCCGGGACATTGCCTTGAGTGCCTAAGTTACTGCCCACATCAAAGAATAGTACGGCCCCCACACCGCCCAAGAAATTAATCACCGGGAAACGATATTCAGCTGTCGCCTGCATAAAGCTGCGGCCACTGCCGAGATCGCCTTCACCATAGCCCCGTACTGAAGAGCTGCCACCCAAGGAAAAGGCTTCATAGGGCGGCAAGTCACCCAAAATAGTGCCAGCTTGGACATTAAAGGCCAACGCTTGTGGCCCTTCGGTAAAGTTCGTGAGTTTGATGGGGAAGAAATAGCTAAAGCTACCCCGGAGTCGCGTCATCAGGATACTGCCCGAACCAATGGGAGCCGACTGTTCCAAACCAAAGCGCAGCGCGTATCCTTTTGTGGGATCCGCAGGATCATCCCGTAAATCCCGTCCAATGCCAAGTTGAACTGTCAGCAAGTCATCTTGGCCAGAGCCACTAAAGCTTAAGTTATTGCCTAATTCATCCACAGGAGAAATCGAGAAGTCACTGTCGCGGACGGAAATTCGTTGGTATCGGAACCCCACCGATCCAGTCCAGGCTTGCCGCAGGTTATCGAGATCCGTGGTAAAGGGGCGGTTAAAAACGCCACTAATCCCCAAGCGGTTGACGCGAGGGGTATCTCCATTGGGGAGATCCACTTCGATCGGACCTTCATCGAAGACGAGGGGCAGGGTCAGTCTGTTAAAGATATTGATGCTGTAGGAGGAATGGTTCGGATCTCCTGCAATCCACGGATCTGTAAAACCAGCATCAAACAAAAATTCTCGGGTTCCGGCCTGAGCTTGGATGCTCAGGTTTTGGTTATTGCCCCCTAAATTACTTTGGGTAAAGGAGCCCGTACCAAAGAAACCGCTCCGGGAGCTAAAACCAGCACCGGCAGAGAAGCTAGCCGTGCTCCGTTCCTGCACATTGAGGTTGACCACGACTTTCCGAGGATCTTGCCCCGGCTCAAGGGCCACCTTGACATCTTCAAACAGCCCCAAGCCAAACACCCGCTGCAGGTCGGTTTGGAGCTTATTCCGGTTCAAAGGTATCCCCGGTTCGGTGCGCATTTCACGGGTAATAATAAATTTTCGAGTCTTGCCCTTCGTCGGTTCTCCGTCTTCATTGATATAGCGAACGTCAATCTCTTCCACGACCCCTTCAGCGACCTGTAGGGTAACGGTACCATCGGGGTCAACTTGGGGAACCCCTACCACCTGAGCAAGGACAAAGCCTTCGTCTTGGTAGTATTTATTGACGCGGGTGACCCCGGCTTGTAGATCTCGGAGGTTGAGAATCTTGCCATATTGTGGGCTAAAAATCTCGTCCACCTTCTCTTGGGTGAGGACCTGATTACCCGCTACTTGAACCGATCGCAGGGTGGGATTGGGCTGAACGAAGAAGGTGACCCGGACCCCTAACGGAGTATCGCTCGGTTCGGCTCGGACATTGCTAAAAAAGCCCGTGCCAAAAATAGCATTAATGTCGGATTGAATTTGCGATCGCGTCGTCGTTTGCCCCGGTCGCGTACTAATGGCTTCATAGGCATTAATGGCTAAATCACCGTCTACCCCCTCCACCAAGACTTCAGACACCAACACCTCTGGTTCAGGGGCAGCCGGAGGCTCAGCGGTTTCTGTTGGGGGTTGAGGCGGTGCCCCTGGAGACTCAACCGAGTTCTCCGGGGACGGTGCTTGAGCGGGGGCTTCCCCCGGATTACCACTAGGAATATCTCCACTGGGTACAGGGAGGCCTGGGGCTGCCGGAGACTCTGATGGTGCAGCATCCTCAGCTGCGGGGGGTTCCGCCGGATCCTCTCCCGGTGCAGTCGGAGCAACGTCTTCAGCGGCGGGGAGATCTGTAGGGGTATCTCCGGGCGCACCTGTCTCTGGGGCCGCCTCTTCTTCTGTCACAGGAGTATCCCCCGGCACGATGGGAGCGACGTCTTCAATGGCAGGTGTTTCCCCCGGAGCTCCGGTACTCGGGGACGCTTCATCGGTTGCAGACTCTATATTTTCTTCGGGGGAGGGAGACGTCTGACCTTCGGGTGGGGCGGGTTGTGAGGGAAGGGGAAAAACCGGGGCGGTTTGGGTGGGCGCATCATCTGTCGGTAGTTGCCCGATTTGCAGCGGTGGGGCAACCGGAATAGCCCGTTTAAGGGATGCTTGGACGTTATTCTTTTCAGAAGAAGGTTGATCTTGGGCTGGCGCTGGCGCGACACCACCCAGCAGGACCGCCGTCACCACGGTTGCACCGAGAATCGGTGGAAGACTGAGAATCTTGATGGATTGAGATTGAGTCACTTCACACACCACATGCAACTGAACAACAAGGATTGCTAAGGGAATTCTTAAAAAAATCCAAAACAGGGAGTATTTTATCGCACCAAGCTAAGAAACGTATATGTCCTGGGCCAGAACCCGTTCCATAACCCGAGTGTAGGCCGTATCCACTTCTCCTAAATCACGCCGGAAACGATCTTTATCCATCACCCGTCGATTGGGGTCCGATTCAGCATCGTCCCAGAGTCGACAGGTGTCAGGGCTGATTTCATCTGCCAGCAAAAGCTGTTGGTCCGATGTCATCCCAAATTCCAATTTGAAGTCTACGAGGGTGATACCACACTGATGAAAAAAATCAATCAGGAGCTGATTGACCTGTAAAGCCAACTGACGAAGTTGCGCTAGCTGCTCTGGTGTGGCTAGCTTCAAGAGGAAGATGCGATCGCGCGTGAGTAACGGATCCCCCAACACATCATCTTTGTAATAAAAATCTACTAGCGGCTGGAACAAGGCAACACCTAACTCTAGTCCTGTTTGTTGACAGAGACTCCCCGCTGCAATGTTCCGGACCACCACTTCGAGCGGCACAATTTGCACTGCGCGTATCCGCATCTGGTCTGGGTTAGGTTGATCGATAAAATGGGTCGCCACCCCTGCCGCCTCCAGCATCTTAAATAAGTGAGTAGCAATGGCACAGTTGATACGGCCTTTGTTGGTGATGGTGCCCCGTTTCTGAGCATTAAAAGCCGTCGCATCATCCTTATACTGGGCTAAAAGGATGTCTGGATCGTCTGTCTGATAGATAATTTTGGCTTTCCCTTCATAGAGAACTTCGCCAGTAGCCATCACAGTCTCCTCAAATTTGGGGTGTGGGGACAGTATAAATGAGCTGCCAGAATTGTATGGGATCCGGAGCACCGTCAATACTCCAGGGGTGACACTTTCTGGAGATGGATTAAGCCGTTGGAAACAAATCTAACGGGAAATGGCCGTAGGTCTGATTTATCGCCTCTTCAGTGGCAGACTGAAACGCGATCAGCACACCCCGGTGGTCACCGGTATAGCCATCGGTATAGCAACTCCCTAAATTGGGATTGAATTTGAGATAGGTTGGCCCGACAATTGGTTGCCAAGTCTGAGGCATCGAATAGCCAAAGGCTTGGGTATAGGCTCTTAAAGCAGCAATGGCCTGATCACAGGTTTCAGCCAAGATGCCAAACATTTGATAGTCAGTAGCCTGGGCTAAGGCTAATAAAGCGGTCTTAACTTGCTCTCTCTCATCGACCGCCATCGGCGGAGCGTCAAGCATTGAAAATTGGGCCAGTGTCGATTGGGATTGTTGAACGGTGGGGGAAAGGGGCATAGCAGTGATTATATTAGCGACAACTATACAGATTGTTTAGGGTTGGCCAATGGAAGTGACGAGAGGCACAAATTGTTCGACCCATTGGGCTTGACTGACCACCAACGTGGGATAAGCCACCTGGCTATAGTTTTGTCCCACGACTAACGGAAAAATAGGCTTAGGAACCAAGGGAACCCACGAACCACCTGCCGCTTGGACAATCGGCCAAACCCCAGCGATATCCCAAATCTTAGGGGTTGCTTCTACCGCACCGATGGTAATCCCATGAGCCACGGTGAGCAGGTTGTAACTTGCGGACCCCAGCATTCGAATTTTGCAGGGGAATGGGGTCTGTAACACCGAAAGGCTGCGAGCACAGAGACTAAAAAATTGATTACTGGCTGGGGCATCCGGTCGGGTTTGAATAGACGTTTGATTGCAAAAGGCTCCATCGTTTTGATCCGGTGCAGACCAAAAGCCGTGAAAGGTCTGCTGCAAAGGTGGGATGTGGACACAACCAAACACCGGTACACCCTGATAGAGCAATCCTAATGAGGTTCCCCAAATGGGAACGCCACGAGCAAAGTTCGTGGTGCCATCAATCGGATCAATAATCCAGCACCAGTCGTTGTTGGGAAAAATATGTTCTGCTTCTTCACTGAGCACTCCATGCTCAGGAAACGCAGATGCGATCGCCTGACGGAGAAAGTGGTCGGCCCATTGGTCAGACGGCGTGACAAGGCTACCATCAGGTTTAGACGTCGATTGAACGACCCCAAACTCAGTTAACAAGCGTTCCCCAACTTGTTGAGTCACCGTGTGAGCAAAGGTGACTATAGAGGTCCAGAATGTTTGCATCAATTTTCCCTATGGGGATCGCCCTCTACCGTACCGCGTTTATAACGGATAATCGAGCAACTATTGGTTGAGTTGCACGTCAAAACCCTTAAATACCTGGAATCTGTATAAAAATATTGAGCTAGATTGCAAATCCCAGGTGTGTTTAGCCCCTCTGAGTCTACTCTGTTTAAGCGTTCTATTGAATATCACACCACTATGACTGCTCTCTCTCATCGCGTATTGGTTTTAGGTCTAGGTTTTGCGATCGCTGGCAGTCCTTTGGGCATCGCCAACGGACCGTTACGATTCTCTCCCTTTCCGGCCCAAGCCCAACCGAGTTCTCCGACTCCCCCCCCTCAGCCGCTGCAAAGCAACCCCCTCTTTCAGATTCGCCAAAATAGCAAGATGGGCTTTATCAATCGCTCTGGCCAAACGATTATTCCCCCTCAGTATGACGATGGACATGCCTTTTCCGAGGGACTTGCAGTCGCCCAATCCGGCGAGAAATATGGCTACATCAATCCACAGGGACAATGGGTGATTAAACCCCAGTTTGAACTCGCAGAGGATTTTTCTGAAGGCTTAGCGGCGGCGATGATCAACGATCAGCTCGGCTATATCAATTCTTCGGGACAATGGGTGATCAAGCCGCAATTTTTTTTGGTCGGCCCCTTCTCGGAAGGGATGGCACGGGTCTTAATTGGTAAAAAATATGGCTTTATCAACCGCCAAGGGCAAGTGGTGATTCCGGCCCAATACAATCTGGCCCATGATTTTGCTGATGGCCTTGCGAAAGTCCAGCTGAACGGCCGAGTCGGATTTATCAACAAAGCGGGACAAGCCGTCATCGCCCCCCAGTTTTATGAAGCCTCTCCCTTTCAAGAGGGACTGGCAGCCGTGGAAACCAATCAAAAATGGCGATATATTCAACCGAATGGTCAGTTTGCCCATACCACCCAATTTGATCGGGCTTGGGCGTTCAGTGAGGGCTTAGGACTCGTTCGCATCGGTCTCAAATATGGCTTTATCAATAAAGCTGGGCAAATAGTGATTCCCCCCAAGTTTGATCGGGCTGGTTCTTTTTCTGAAGGCAAAGCTTGGGTGACCGTGGGCAAGCAGCAAGGTTATATCAATAAGGCAGGTGCCTTTGTGATTTCCCCGCGATTTGATGAAGCCAGCAATTTCAACCAAGGACTCGCGCTGATTAAGTCAGGCGGCAAAGCAGGATATGTGAATCCATCCGGCCAAATCGTTTGGCAAAGTCCCTGACCCACAGGTATCCACATAAAGCGCTCGTTTAAGAGAGCGGCTGCAAACCATAGAGCAGAATAATCAGTGGAGGGGTAATCACAGCCATTAGCAGGCTTAAGGGTCCACCCACCCGCAGGAAATCTAGGAATCGATAGCCGCCTGTGCCGTAAACCATCGTATTGGTTTGATAGCCAATGGGCGTCATAAAACTATTGGAGGCTGCAAAGGTCACCACGAACATAAATGCAAAGGGGTTGTAGCCAAGCTGCTGAGCCACCTGCACGGCCACAGGGAGAAGCAAAATGACGGTGGCATTGTTGGATAAAATTTCAGTCAGAAGAGCCGTTAGCACAAAAAACAACGTCAGCAATCCATACCCCGATAATTGTCCACCTACGGCGATCAGCTGATTGGCTAAAAGCTGAGTCGCACCCGATTTATTCATGGCAATCCCCAAGGGGAATAAGCCTGCTAACAAAAACACCACATCCCAACGCACGGCCCGGTAAAGTTCTCCAGGTTTGAGGCATCCCGTCAACACCATCAACATCACCCCTGATAGGGCAGTTACGGCAATGGGGAAGCGTTTTGTCCCGGCCACCCCCACGACTAAGAGACCAATTGCGATCGCAATCCACGTCTTATCACGACGAAGATTCTCAATATCTCGCTGCTCCATCACCAAGAGTTCTTTACTCGTCTGCAAACCCATCAAGCTTTGCTTGGGTCCCTGGACCAAAAGCAGATCGCCAAATCGGAGCGGCACTTTCCCCAAGCGGTCACGGACCAGTTCTTGTCCTCGGCGAATGGCTAAAACAGTGCAGTTATAGCGTTGGCGAAACCGCAAATCCTTCAGGGTCGAGCCAATCAGGTTGGAGTCTGCCAACACCATCGCTTCCGCCGCCCCTTCATCTTCACCCATATCCGCCTGCCAGGATTTTTGACCAAACTGCACATCCGGTAGAATCTCTAGCCCTTGACCATCCCGAATTTTGAGTAAATCTTCTCGGCCACCCCGGACCAGCAATATATCTCCAACCGACAAGGTTTTATCTGCTAAAGGTTGGGGGAAATGGTTGCCGTCATGAATCAGCTCCAAAATATCTACATCATAAATTCGTTGAATCTGGCTAGAGCGAACGGTGCGCCCCACCAAATTGGACCGAGGCGTAATCACCACCTCACTGACATAATCCTTCAATCCGTACCCTTGACTCAGACTCGTCGAGGACTTGCGATCCGGTAACAGACGATGACCAATGGTTGCCATGTAGACCAAACCGGCAGAAAAGGTACATAAACTCAGCGCCGTAAATTGGAAAATATCAAAAGCGCCCAACCCTAAGTCTGCGGACAACCCACTCGCCAACACGCTAGTAGACGTCCCCAAAACCGTAATCATCCCCCCCAAAATCGTAATGTACGAGAGCGGAATCATCAGCTTAGACACAGGAATCCTACGCTGACGACTCCAATCCTCAACCACGGGGAGGAACACAGAGACGATGGCCACATTATTAATAATGGCGGTGAACGGGCCAATCACAGCTCCCATAATCAACATATGTCGAGCTGACCGTCTTCCCCCCCATTTGAGCAAGAACTCACTGGCCATTTGAATCGCACCAGTTCTCGCAATCCCGGAACTAAGAATAAACATGGCCATGACGGTGATCGTGGCAGAGTTACTGAATCCTGACAGCCCCTCTTCAGGGGTGACCAGCCCAAGCAACATCAGAACCACCATGACACCAACGGCAGTGAGATCCGGGGGTAACCACTCAAACACGAAACAGAGCAATGCCAGTCCGGTCACCAAAAAGGTTTGAAGAATTGGCTCCATAGAGAGACAGGTACTCCAGAAATCACCACAATTAGGTGCTCATTATTCCATAAACATGAAAAAAAGAGCTTTTCTGAGCAATGTTGAACCTTGGATTGAATCGGGAAGGTTACTACAAATTCAATCATAATTGCCAGTCATGAGGAATACCTTAACCCAAGAAATCAAAGACACCAGCAGCCTGAGAAACCCTGACTAAGGTTGGGGATAACAAGAGATGAGTGAGAGAGCATTGAGAGGAAGATCAAGGCTATGTTTGTTGGACTTGATCTTTCAGTCTTGTCATTACCTGTCTCAGCCCTGTGGTTACTTCAATAAACACAAGGCATCGCAGATAGCGCTTTGCGTTCATTGAAGTTTTTATGGTTGAAGTCCTGACACCCAAGGATAGGTCTTATGACCCCAACGCTTGCAACAAGTCCCGCACATGCTGTTCCACTTGATCTCTGATGTGACGAAACACATCAACAGATTGTCCTGCTGGATCCTCCAATTGCCAGTCCGCAAAGATAGGGCGGGTCACCCATACCTCCGGTAGATTAACCCCACACCCACATAAAGAAATCACCGCATCAAAATCGTGGGGGTCAAACTCATCCAGCGCATTGGATGTATGGTTGCTGATATCAATCCCCACTTCCTGCATCACTTGAATAGTGAGTGGATCAACTTGGCTCGCTTCCAGTCCAGCACTGGCGACCTCAAGCTGATCTCCCTTGAGTGCTCGGGTAAATCCTTCTGCCATATGAGAACGGCGTGAATTATGCTTGCAAACAAACATGATGCGTTTCATTGGTTCTTACCCTACAAAGCTTTACATTAGGGAGCGGGCACAGCGGGGATCTGGCAGAGTTGCTTTAGCAGGATCTCTAGGGAACCAAAAGGCGGTTCGTTTGCAAAATTCCACTAACATCAGCATGACGGGTACTTCAATTAAGACACCCACGACTGTTGCTAGAGCTGCACCAGAATTGAGGCCAAATAGCATCACAGCCGTAGCAATCGCCACTTCAAAATGGTTACTGGCACCAATTAAAGCAGCTGGTGCAGCATCTTCGTAGGTTAAACCCCATTTTTGGGCGATCGCATAGGTGATTAAAAAGATAACGTTCGTTTGTAAAAACAGGGGGATGGCAATCAAAACAATATGTAGGGGATTTTGGACAATTAAGTCTCCTTTTAAGGCAAATAATAGAACCAAGGTTGCCAAGAGTGCCAGCACCGCCATTGGACTCAGCCATTTCAAGAATACTTGTTCAAACCATTGACGTCCGCGATGTTTCAAAATCCAATGTCGGGAACTCATACCTGCCACTAGGGGTAACCCAACATAAATCAGTACTGACAACCCAATGGTTTGCCAAGGCACCTCTAAATCACTGGCAGCCAGTAACCATCGACCCAGCGGAGCATAGAGAAATAACATCGCTAGGGAATTGACCGCAACCATCACCAACGTATGGCCTTGATTGCTATAGGACAGATATCCCCACATTAAGACCATTGCCGTGCAGGGAGCGATGCCCAGCAAAATAGCACCTGCAACGTAAGAGTTCGCCAGGGACACTTCGTTACCCCGCAAGAGTTCAGTTCCTTGTAACCAAGGCTGAAAGACCTGACCCAGAAAAAATTGGGCTAACACCACCATTGTGAACGGCTTGACCAACCAATTAACGCCTAAAGTCAACAAAACGGGTTTAGGCGTCCGGGCTGCTCGTCGGGCTTGGCTAAAGTCAATCTTGACCATGATGGGATACATCATGAAAAACAGGCAAACAGCAATGGGAATAGAGACTTGATAGACACTGGCGGCATCCAAGGCAACGGCAAGGCCCGGTGCAACTCGTCCCAGGGCAACACCAGCCACAATGCATAGTCCGACCCAAAGCGTAAGATAGCGTTCAAAGATATTCAGTTTTCCCCCTGCCTGCACGGGAGGGGTTAATCGAGATTTATGGGTTGTCATGGTTTAATTTAGGATGCCGGTCAAATAACGGGGGAGGATCAGGAATGAGGAACAACCTCCGCTTGCAGTTGGAAGACACCACAATCTGTGTCCACCTGCTGTTGCTCTAGAGTGGTCTGGCATTTCTGGACTAAGGGAAGCAGTTCAGCTCTCAGTTCTTGCAGTTGCAAAATCTTAAGCTCAATTTGGTCCAATTTTTTGAGCAATCGCTGGTGGATTTCTCCGCAGGTTAACGTATCTCCATCTTTCAATTGCAGAATTTCCTTGATCTCATCCAGCGTGAGTCCTAACGCCTTAGCTCGTTCAATCAGGGTTAAACGGGCCTGGTCTTGATCGCTAAAGATGCGGTATCCTGACTCATTTCTTTCTGGAGGAGGAATCAGACCAATCCGCTCGTAAAAATAGAGGGTTTGTGGATTTAGACCAAATTTACGAGCAACGTCACCAACGCGGTTCATGATGCCTAAAGTGATGTACTTAATGCATCATAGACCTTATATCTATGTATAAGGTCAACCCTGAACTCAAGATTTGCCTTCTAGTCTCAATGATTTGATGTCAGGTGATGGGGCGTTCAGCGACTCGCTCAGACCAATACGATCGCATATTACCCTTTTTGCCATAACCCCACGATAAACTGTGTAAGCAAACCTGTGGTCTGCATGGGCCAGGTAACCCTTTATAGTGAGCTTGTCGAGCAATTCAGCGGGGTCGGAGATGGCGACATTTCTATTAGAAGTTGGCACAGAAGAATTACCAGCAAGTTTTGTGGAATCGGCCATTGAACAATGGCGATCGCAAATCCCAAACAGCCTAGAAGAACATCTGCTCACCCCTCAATCCCTGAAAGTCTACGGCACACCCCGACGACTCGCTATACTAGCGGAAGGCTTGCCAGAGCAGCAGCCTGACCAAACCGAAGAAGTTAAAGGTCCTCCGGCAAAGGCTGCTTTTAAGGATGGCGAACCCACCAAAGCAGCGGAAGGATTTGCCCGCAAACAGGGGGTTGAGATTAAAGATTTTGAACTCCGCGATACGGAAAAAGGTGAATTTATTTTTGTCCAAAAAACCACCCTGGGTAAACCCGCTGTGAACGTTCTAGCCAACTTAATTCCCACCTGGATTTTTGGCCTAGAAGGCAAGCGGTTTATGCGCTGGAGTGATGGCGAGGTAAAGTTCTCCCGCCCCATTCGCTGGTTGGTCTCGTTGCTGGACGACCATCTTATACCTATTAAATTGGAGAATTCAACAGGTACGATAACTAGCGATCGCATTTCCTCCGGCCACCGAGTTCTGCATCCTGATCCGGTAACGATTAAGCATCCCCAAGACTATGTAGCGACCCTAGAAAAGGCGTCCGTTCAAGTCGATCCAGAGCAGCGCCAAACTCTAATCAAAGAACAGATTCACGCCTGCGCCAAATCCGTTAAGGGCAAAGCCGTTATGTCTGAGGATTTGCTGACGGAAGTCACCTATTTAGTGGAATGGCCTACTGCTGTGGTGGGAGGCTTTGAGTCAGAATTTCTGGAACTGCCTGCTGAGGTGATTACGACGGAAATGGTTAGCCATCAGCGCTACTTCCCGGTGGAGGCCCCCAAGGAAGCGAAGCTCTTGCCCCACTTCATTACCATTTCTAATGGTGATCCAGCCAAATCAGACATTATTTCATCGGGCAATGAACGAGTGATTCGGGCTCGATTAGCCGATGGTCAGTTCTTCTACAAAGCTGACCAGGCCATGCCCTTAGCAGAGTATTTGCCGAAGCTAGAGACGGTTACCTTCCAAGAAGATTTGGGGTCTGTTCGGGCCAAGGTGGATCGCATCCAGGCCAATGCCCTGTGGATTGCAAAACAACTCCAGCTCGATCAGAAGGTGACTCAGCAAGTCGAGCGGGCAGCCCAGCTTTGTAAGGCGGATCTCGTGACCCAAATGGTGGGCGAGTTTCCGGAATTGCAGGGGGTGATGGGAGAGAAATATGCGATCGTAAGTGGTGAATCCACCGAGATTGCCACTGCCATCGTTGAGCATTACCTGCCCAAAGGAGCTAACGACCAGCTGCCGCAGACCCTGGTGGGGCAAATTGTTGGTATTGCCGATCGGCTGGATACCCTGGTCAGTATTTTTGGTCTGGGGATGATACCGACGGGGTCTTCTGATCCATTTGCCCTGCGTCGAGCGGCCAACGCGATTCTTAATATTGTCTGGGCGGCCAATCTGGATCTCAATCTGGACCAGCTTCTGACCGAAACTACCGCTGCTTTTGCGCAGACCTTTGCTAAGTTTCAGCCCGATGTCCAGCAGCTTCGGGACTTCTTTGGTCAGCGCCTCCGTAGCCTACTACAGGATGAGCAAAATATTGACTATGACTTGGTCAATGCCGTTTTAGGCGAGAAGGGTGAGCATACCCAGCGAGTCTTAGTGGATGTGTTAGATGGTCGCGATCGCGCTCAGTATCTGCAGACGATTCGATCCGACGGCACCTTAGACACGATCTATGAAACCGTCAACCGTGCTGCTCGTCTGGCAACCAAAGGGGATTTGGCCACGGATATTCTGGATCCCAACGGTTTAGTGAATCCAAAACGGTTTGAACAGTCTTCTGAGCAGGCTTTTTACGATGGCTTACTCAAGCTTTTACCTCAAACTGAGGCAGCCCAAGCGTCACGAGACTATCAAAAGCTGGTCCAAGGCTTAGCCGAAATAGCCCCCACAGTCAGCCAATTCTTTGATGGTGACGATAGTGTCTTGGTTATGGCAGAAGATGATGATTTGCGAGCTAACCGCTTGAATTTGCTTGGCTTATTGCGGAATCACGCCCTTGTGCTAGGCGACTTTGGAGCCATTGTCAAAAGCTAGAATATAGGGGATCTAATTTCGCTTTTGCCTGCATGGCAGCTCCCCCCTTACTGAATCCCACCCGTCACCGTACCCCTGAAGGGTTAACGATTATTGCCGAACATCTACCTGTGGATGCGGTCAACTTTAGTTTGTGGGCTTTGGGGATGACAAGGGTTTCACAATGTGTTCTGAATCAGTGATAGCGCCCTCATGCCTCTCTGGTAATTGAGTCGTTTATGGGGTTTCAGTTGCA
>NZ_JANQOP010000043.1 GCF_028285745.1 Acaryochloris sp. IP29b_bin.137
CCCGATGAAGTGATTCATTACGTATGCAAAGCCCTGACCCAACGCTTAGAGCGGAGCAATGGCATCGTGCGTCAACAGACCGGGCGATGGCATCGACGGCAGAACAAATTTGGCAAAGTCTGGCAACAGAGTGCGGTGACGTTAAGACTGGTGCTGGCTTATCTCAACTGGATCTGGTGCAACTCTCGATTTAAGAACACGGCTGCCCAACGTGCTGGACTGACGGAGCATCCTTGGGAATGGCAAGACTTAGCCACTTATTCCACACTTTGTTGACGTACAATCCAAAGATCATCATTTCGCTGGTAGTTGGCAAAAATTCATAATCCTTACTCAATCGTCGGTAATGCCTGAACCAGGCATAGGTGCGTTCGACAACCCAGCGCTTCGGAATGACTGTAAAACCAGGTTCATCACTGGTGCGTTTGAGGTGCTCTAGTGTCCAACCAAACTGCTGAGCAACCCAGGCAATAAAGGCTTTACCCGCAAAGGTACTATCCACCCAAATCACTTTGAGACAACTCCAAACAGCGGCATAGAACGTTGCGAGTAAGATAGTCATTGGGTTATCTATCAGCAACTCAATTTATCCCACCATTGAGCAAAGCCCATTAGTAATCCGCTACGGAAGTATTCAAGACCTAATATATCTACAAACTAATTCACCTACTGCTAGATGTTATAAACAGTCTGGATTCCGGCAAGTTCACTTCAAACAGCTACCGCTTAGGATTCAGAAAGTGATAAGTCATAGAGCTTTTAATGTCATCATGATGCATCAATAAGCTGATTGCAGAAAATACAGTCCATCTCGCCATAGATGTCATAAATGGTCAATATCAAATTAGGAGCATAGTGCAAGCTAATGTTTTCATCTGGACCTGAATTACCTTCTGAATATGTCATTCGGCGTTGCGAGTCTACCGATGAGGATTACCTCAAACTTTTAATGATGCCAAAGAGTCCTTCTTCTATGCCTTCTTGGGTTTCCGTAAATTTTTTGATAACCCTGTTTGAAATAAGAAGTGGGATCGTAATATTTTTATTTTTGCAAGTCCTTGTATTATGTATGGCAGTATTTTTTTACGGTTTACATATAGGATTGCTGGGCGCAACTATATATGTCGACAACGTTTCAATAATAATCTATCTAATATCTTTCTTCTTGATTGCTTTTATGGGGACAGCAATAGTCATGGCACAAGGGGGGAGAGGTTGGATTAAGGACTATCCTTGGCGTTATTGGGTGATCGAACAGGAAGATCGTTTCTTGGGCTCAGCTTATTTTCAAAACTATGAAACTTTCTCAGTTATCAGAAGTTTACGCATATGCTCAAAGTGGAGAGGCAAAGGTCTTGGTACTGCAATCGTCAAAAAACTGATTCAGATAGGGAAGAAGCCTATCTACTTATCACCTGCTTTAGGGACTTCAAAATTCTATAGACGCATTGGGTTTCGGAGAGTTCGCTTTCAAAAAGTATCTCCAAAAGCCCAAAGATTTCTGATTCCTACCTACTGCATGGCCCATTATGGATATCTTACTTAGATCTTCTTTTTGTAAATTAGGTTATTTGATTGAAATGAATAAAGATATTAATGGTAAATCAATCATCAAATCTGCCATTTGGCTGTGTCATTCGCCCTATAAAAACCACTAACATAGATCGCCTAAGATTAATGATGATGCCTAAAAGCCCCGATCAACTGCCCTCTTGGGTCTCAGTAAAAATGATGCTGGCTCTTTATAAAATGCGGACGGGCACAATTCTATACTTAATTACTGCTGTCGTCATAGGGATGTATTTACAATTATTAGATGCTTTAGGAATACCAATACAAGTGCCTTGGGTAGTTATAGTCTATTTAGTTTGTTTAGGTCTATTCATTGCATTGGGGATTAGATCGTTAGCTAAGCCTGAGCAGCTTCCTAAAAACTGTTGGGTGATTGAAGAGCGGGGACGTTTTGTGGGTCGTGCCCTGATTAAGGGTTATGGCAGCTATTCAATTTTAGGACGTGTGTATATTCACCCTATGCGGAGAAGAATGGGATTAGGTACAGAATTAGTAAAGTCTTTACTTCAAAACTATCAAAAGCCGACTTATGTATTAACTAAGCGTTCAATAGCCAACTTTTATATAGGAATTGGCTTTCGAAAACTATCCCAAAGAGATAAACAAAGACTTCATGTTAGTGATTCCCGCTATGCCGTAAGATCACGAATGATATTGCTGGTACATAATTATTTTTTTGTCTAATAATGTAATGCTATTGGTCTTTATCTAAAATGCAAAAACTAAAGAGACTAGGTAGGCTAAGTGTTTTTTCTTTTGAGCTATTTCTGAAATAAATTTCTCAGAAATGATGTAGGGTTGAGTTTCTAGAAAGCCGTTAGAGAGGTCTTTAAATAAAATTAAGTGTAGTGAAAATAAATGTTTCGATCACGGCCTGATTTGAATTCAGAACATATTGTTCGTCGTGTCCAGCCAACACAAATAGATCGTCTTAAGTTCCTGATAATGCCGCGAAGCCCATATTCAAAATCTTCATGGATGCCTGAAGGATGCATGATATTTATTTGCAAAATGCAATTAGGTGTATATATCGCCTTCTGTCTCAGTATTTTGCCTGGTTTATTTGCTCTTGGAATTCTTCTGTGGTTGGGAAATGCATCATTCCAATGGCATGAGTTTGCGATTGCAGCAGCAATATTCATTTCTTTTTCCATCGTTACAATTGTAGTGTTAGCACTAACTAATCCACAACTCAAGAACTTTTGGGTAGTGGAACAACGTGATCGTTTTATTGCGTATGCTTCTATACGCTCCTATCAACACTTTTCAGTACTGGAAATACTACGAGTTTTGCGTAAATGGAGAAGACAAGGTTTAGGTTCAGTATTGGTCAGCACAATGCTGCAAAACTACCCAAAACCTGTTTATTTGCGCACTCGTCGTCCAACTGCAAAATTCTATCGGCGACTTGGCTTCCGAAAAATCCCTCTAAAACAATTATCACCTAGAGTTAAGGCTGGCCTCGGTATTTTAGATGCTGGTCAGACAAATGAGTGGCTATCAATGATTCGATCTGAAATTTTTATGGTGCATGATTAAACTTCATTGGGTGGCGTCCTTGATGATGCTAGACCTTGGTCTAATCCTTTGTAGCCAGTGAACATGCCATGATCTGTAGTTGATCTTTCCTAAAATCTGAGGTTCGGATTTTGCGGATAAGCCAGACTCTCAAAGTCTCATCTGGGTTAGTTGGTGGAATGTTTGTACTCACCCTATTGAGCCAACCTGTGCAGGCAGCCAAAGGCGATCATGTTGACCAGCTGAAAGAAACGCGTGAATGTGCTGACTGTAAGCTTAATAAAGCCAAATTAGGGGGAGCGGATCTTCGGAATGCCAACCTGAAAGGAGCCAATCTGAAAGAAGCGAATCTGCGTGGCGCAAAGTTGGATGGGGCAGATCTCCTGCGGGCGGATCTGAAGCAAGCTGATTTGCGAGAGGCAATCCTTTCCAGTGCCCAGCTCACTCTTAGCAATTTAGAAAAAAGCCAACTGGGGGCAGCTATCTTATTCCGGGCTAACTTATCCCAAGCTCAGCTCACCCTCAGCGATTTAGAGAATGCTCAACTCCGTGATGCCAACTTGAGCCAAGCCAATTTAACCCAAGCCAATTTAGCGAAGGCCAATTTAGGTAAAGCTCAGTTGAATCAGGCTAATTTAACCACCGCCAATTTATCCCAGGCTCGATTGCAGAATGCATCTCTAGTGGGAACCCAGTTGATTAACGCCAATTTAGAAGGTGCGTCTCTAAAAGGGGCCAACCTGATTGGGGCGGATTTAACGGGGGCCAACCTAGTGAATGCTGATCTGAGGGAGGCCAAACTAGACGACACTACTGTTATCGATCCAAAATGGCGGAATGCTTGGGCCATCGTCAATCAGACACAACTTGAAAGCTCTGTTGCCGAAGAGACCTCGGAATCACTGGCTCCAGAACCTTCTGCTACGGAAGATCCTACAGAGCAGGGCAAAAATCTGAGTGGTGTGCATTGGGTGGGCATTAATTTGGTGGGAGCAGAGCTGGAAGAAGCGGATCTGTCCCAGGCGTACTTGTTTATTGTCAATTTGCAGGATAGTAACCTGAGAGCGACTGATTTTAGTAATGCCCGTCTCCGCTATACCGATTTTCGCCGAGCCAATTTGACCAATAGCAATTTACAGGGTGCCGATCTGCGCTATGCCAATTTGGAAGGTGCCGATCTCAACCTAGCCAAGCTGCACAAGAGCAAAATCAATATCAAAACGGTTCTGGCTGATAAATGGCGGCAGGTATGGGAGCTAGTCAACCAGGGAGGTAGAGAGCTAGACCTAAAAACCGCTGACTTAGCCCAAGCGGATCTCAGCCAAGTAGACTTTTTCCGGGTGCAGCTGCCCCAGGCGAACCTTACCCAAAGTATTTTGGATGGGGCGAATTTGACGGAAGCCAATCTGTTTCGGGCCGATCTGACAGGAGCAAGTTTGAAGGCTGCAACCTTAAAGAACGCCAACTTAGCAGAAGCTAATTTGGAGAATGCCAATATTGAGGGCACAAACCTTGATAATGCCTATCTGTGTGGAGCCATAATGCCTGATGGAACAACCCACTCCTGTCCCTAGGGAAAGAGTCTCAGTAGTTACTGAAAACCGAAATTGCCGATCGCGACGGTACAGATGGCCTGTGGGACCGTTGCTGTGGGGATTGTCCTCGACGCTGTTTGCCCTGTTACCCCTACCGCTCAAAGCCCAGGAAGGACTGCAAGACTATGATCATTGGGCAGGATTATGCCAGAGCCTGACTCAGCAGAAGCAATATGAAGACGCTCTGAAAGCCTGTGACCAGGCGATTGCCTTAAATACCAACGATCCGCAGACCTGGACCGATCGCAGCACAATTGTATTTGCCCAAAACAAGCATTCTGATGCTGTTGCCGCTTTTAACCAGGTGCTTAAACTAAAGCCGGATGAGCCTCAGATATTGGCAAAACGATGTATCAGTCTTTTCAAATTGCAAAACTATGAGCCCGCACTCAAAGATTGTGAATTGGCCCTCCAAGTGGCGGATCAACGGGGGCAATCGCTGCCGGATCAAGCCTGGTATTACCGAAGTGCAGCTCTGTTTAAGTTGGAGCGGTTAGAGGAAGCCTTGGCTGCCTATGACTGGGCGACCCATATTCATAGCCGAGATGGCCGAGCTTGGGCTGATCGCTGTCAGGTATTGGCGGCCCTGAAGCAATATTCCTTGGCGTTTCAATCCTGCGATCGCGCCCTGCGAGGCGACAGCGATTGGGGAGATAGTTCTCCGGCAATAGGGTGGTCCCAACTTGCTCAACTGCACCGACAATTAGGGGATTACAACCAGGCCCTCAAAGGCTATGACAAGGCGCTTGCCTTTGCGCCTAAAGATTCCCAGCTATGGTCCCAACAGGGGATTTTGCTAGATCAACTGGGAGAACATCAACAGGCTCAAGCCTCCCATGGGTTTGCCGTGACCCTGGCCCCAACCTCTTCTGCGGCCCTGATTCAGCAATGTGCCAATGCCAACCAACTTCGCCAGTTTGAGACGGCCTTAGCCAGTTGCGAAAAAGCGTTCCAAGAAGGGGATGGAGACTGGGGAGAGGCGGGTTTAGATTTTGCCTGGAGCCAGCGGGGAACAGCCCTGATTGGTCTAGGGCGGTTTGAAGAAGCTCTCACCTCCATTGACCGAGCGTTAGCTTTAACGCCCAAAGATGCCCATTCCTGGAGTGCGCGGGCCTTGTCTCTCTGGCGTCTAGGCCGATTCGATGAGGCCCTGGATGCTGCTGCTCAGGGGGTAGAAGTTGATCCGCAATCTTCCTTAGCTTGGTTTAACCAGGGCCGGATTCTGACGACTCTGGGTAAGTTAGAGGAAGCCGTTGCGGCCTACGACCAGGCCTTAAAAGGAGATGCCAATGCGGGGAAGCAGCCGACGCTGGTAGAAATTTGGATTAATCAAAGTGCAGCCTATTGGCGGTTGGAAGATTATGGTCAGGCCCTATCGGCTGCAGATCAGGCGGTAGCCCTGGATGCTAAATCGGATCGCGCTTGGTATAACAAGGCCCTGGCTCTGATGGGCTTGCGCTCTTATAGTCGGGCGGTGACTGCCTATAACAAAGCCCTTGCCTTTAACGAAAAAAATGCTGATTACTGGACTGGGAAAGGGATAGCCCTGAAGGCTTTGGGGAATTTCCCTGAAGCACTTGCCAGCTTAGAACAGGCTCTTAGTCTGAATCCCAACCATTCCTTAGCCTTGCTGAATCAAGAGCGAGTCAAGAAGCAAATTGAGCCTTCCCAGTAGAGGGTTTGCGGGCTGTGATCGCTTTGCGTGCGATCGCAAGTTCGTATTCACCATACGCATTGGAAATCTGCACCTGAAACCCAATCTGTTGAAGTTGTGCGGCTATCTCATCGGCATTATAAAGCTGCTGTCGGTGGATTTCTTCATCCCGTCGGTACAGGGTGCCGTCTTGGCAAAACGTGATAATCCGCCGGGTCAGGATCATCGACTCCAAATCTTCCTGCTTCTCTACTAAGACCATCCAGTCCTCGCCTTCTCGAAAGCCTTGACTCGTTTGTCCCGCTTCAACCTGACCCGGTTCAACCAGATCAAAGATAAACAGTCCTCCAGGTTTTAGGGCATCAAAGACTCGCTGGAATATGGGACCTAAGCGAGACGCATTGTGCTCTGCATCGAACAAATAATTCAGACCTTCTCCCAGGACCGTCACCACCTGACAAGTTGGAAGACTGGCCGTAAATAAGGACTCCACCCAAAATTCTGCGTCAGGGACCCGACTTCGGGCCAGGCCAATCATGGCCTCAGAAATATCAATCCCTAAAACTTGATACCCCGCCTGGACTAGGTGATCTGCCCAGATTCCGCTCCCACAGCCTAAATCAATCACTAAACCGGATTCAATCTGATGCCTTTGAAAGCAGGCCAAGATTCCGACCGCCGCTTGGTCAGAAAAATCGCCATAGCCAATATCGTGAATATAGGCTAGGTCAGCTTTATACCAATCTTCCATGCAATTCACCTCAGGTATCTAACTCCTTAGACGCCAAATCAGCGTTTGGAAGAATCAAGGTTGCGATCCTAGGCTAGAAATCCAAAGGGAATAGAGCGATGCAACTTAGGTCAGTTTTGGACAACGGCCTAAGCAGACATGGCCTGAGTTTCCCCATTGGAATAGAGCAAGGCTCGCTTCGGTCCATGAATGGGATCTTCAACGATAATGGTTTCATCCCGCTCAGCCCCTAGGGACACAATGGCAATGGGGACTTCAACGATGCCAGCTAAGAACTTCAGGTAGTCTAGGGCTTTGGGGGGTAAATCTTCTAATGTGCGGCAATGAATCGTGGATTGTTTCCAGCCAGGCAGGGTTTTATACACGGGTTTGCAGCGAGAAAACTGGCGGGCATTGGTTGGAAAGTCCTTTGACTCATGGCCATCAATTTCATAGGCCACGCAAACTTTAATCTCATCCACCTCGTCGAGGATGTCGAGCTTGGTCACCGCTAGGCAGTCCAGACCGTTAATGCGGACGGCATAGCGGCCAATCACAGCGTCAAACCAGCCGCAGCGCCGCCGCCGTCCAGTGGTCGTTCCAAATTCAGCACCTCGCTCACAGAGGGCTACTCCCATCTCATCATGGAGTTCGGTGGGGAAGGGACCCTCACCCACTCGAGTGGTATAGGCTTTGGCGACGCCGATGACCCGATCAATCATTGTTGGCCCCACACCCGTACCCACACAGGCTCCCCCAGCGACTGGATTGGAAGATGTGACGTAGGGATAGGTGCCATGATCCAAATCCAGTAACGTGCCCTGGGCACCTTCAAACAGGATGTTCCGGTGCTGCTGATAGGCATCGTAGATTTTTAAGGAACAGTCGGCAACAAAGGGGCGTAGACGATCCGCATAGACTTGATACTCAGCAATCACCTCTTCTGGATCTAAGGGAGGCAGATTATAGAGTTTTTCGAGAATGACGTTTTTATAGTTAACGGTCCATCGTAGCTGCTTCTTCATGCCCTCTGGATCCATCAGATCCAGGATGCGGATGCCGGTTCGCTCGGACTTATCAGCATAGGTAGGACCAATTCCTCTACCCGTAGTGCCGATCTTATGGTCCCCCCGACGTTCTTCAGAGGCCTGATCAATCATCCGATGATAAGGCATGGTGACATGAGCGGACTCGGAAATAAACAGATGGCTGGTGCTGACCCCCAGCTTGTCTAACATATCCAACTCTTCAATCAGAACTTTCGGGTCAATAACCGTTCCAGAGCCGATGATGCAATCGGTGTTGGGGTAGAGAATGCCGGAAGGAATTAAATGCAACTTAAAGGTCTGGTCATCGACAACGACGGTATGGCCAGCGTTTACTCCGCCCTGATACCGAACCACCACATCTGCTGAGCGACTCAGCAAATCGGTTATTTTGCCCTTTCCTTCATCGCCCCACTGAGCACCAATTACAACT
>NZ_JANQOP010000050.1 GCF_028285745.1 Acaryochloris sp. IP29b_bin.137
ATAGTCTTCTGCCGTATACTCCTGGAGATATTCATCCGCATCTTTGCCATTGGGTAAATTTAAAACCCGGAGCTGAACGTCACCCCGATAGGCTTGGTCTTCAACTTCGGAAATGGCCCGCTCTGCTGCTTTACCCCCTGCCGCATCAGCATCGAAATTCAGAATGACCTGTTTGGATTCGGTGTAGCGGAGCAACTGCCGCATCTGATCCAAACTCAACGCCGTACCCATGGAGGCAACGGCATTGGTGATACCCACGGCATGGAGAGCAATCACATCAAAATAGCCTTCGACCACCACTGCTCGATCGGCCTTAACGATGGTTTGGCGGGCTTTATCTAGGCCAAATAAGAGTTTGCCCTTATTAAAAAGTTCGGTCTCGGGAGAATTGAGGTATTTCGGTTCTTCTCCAGTCAGGGTCCGGCTGCCAAAGCCCACCACTCGACTTTGGGCATCGTGGATCGGTATCATCAAGCGATCGCGAAACCGATCATAAAATCCGTCGCCAGACTTGCGGGGCAAAATCAAGCCCGCCTGCTTCACTAACTCGGGGGCAAACCCCTTCTCTTTAACCAAGACATCATAAAGGGTGCTCCACCCCCCTGGGGCGTAACCCAGTTGAAAGGTTTGAATGGTTTCATGACTCAACCCCCGCTGGTCGCAAACGTAGCGAAGGGCCGCTTGGCCTTCGGGCTGGCGAAGGGCGTGTTCATAGTATCGACTGGCAATCGCCAGGATCTCGTATAACTGCTCGCGCAAAGACAGTTTGCGAGCCAGCTTTTTCTCTTCATCCTTGGCGAGGGTTTGAATCGGCACTTGGTTGCGCTGTGCCAAGTCCAGAACCACTTCGCTAAAGGATCGCTGCCCAATTTCCATCAAAAATTTGATGGCGTTACCCCCAGCCCCACAGCCAAAGCAGTAATAGAACTGCTTCTCTGGACTGACGCTAAAACTAGGTGTTTTCTCGTCATGGAAGGGGCAGCAGCCCACTAAGTTCCGCCCCTGCTTCCGCAAGCTGACATGCTCGGAGACCACATCGACAATGTCGGTGGCTTGGCGAACCTGCTCAATCGTATCGGGGTGGAGGCGGGGAGTAGTCATCCAAGTTGAGAGCGCAATTGAACACCCATTACGTGGCAGAGAAGCGGCGTGAAAACAGTGAGGATAGCGGACGAATCAAAAACAGGAGGGCAATAGCTAAAGCAGGATCGATGGAGATTAATCCGACCGACTGACAATCCCACTTTTTAGTAAAATTGTACTATTTAGTGTTCCCTGTTTGATGGCTCGGTTTAGATTTTAGCAGCTTACTTCTGGAGAACTGGCGATCATTGCAAAGGTTTATGCCGTCAACGGGATAACCGCAAGACAGGGCCTACGAAGAGGCTGAGAGAGATAAACTGTCAGAGCATATCGGTTTAACCATCCTATGCAAAATCAAGAGTGTTGCTGCGAAGGGAACCAAAATGTCATTTCCTGACCCATTTGTCTGGGGGGCTGCGGCTGCCAGCTATCAAATTGAAGGAGGAGCCGAAGCAGATGGCAAGGGCTTATCAATTTGGGATGTGATGTGTCGCCAACCCCATAAAATCGCTGGGGGTCATACCGGAGATATAGCCTGCGATCATTACCATCGATATGCAGAGGATATTCAGCTGATGGCGGATATTGGCCTACAGGCCTATCGGCTGTCTCTCCCCTGGCCGCGAATCTTGCCCGATGGCATTGGCAGGGTGAATGAGAAAGGATTAGAGTATTGCGATCGCATCATTGATACGCTACTCGAACACCATATCGAACCCTGGGTCACCCTCTTTCACTGGGACTATCCCCAAGCCTTATTTGAACAAGGCGGTTGGCTGAATCGGAACAGTGCAGATTGGTTTGCAGAATACACTCAAGTAGTCGTGGATCGGCTGTCGGACCGCGTTACCCACTGGATGCCCCATAACGAACCCCAATGTTTTATTGGCCTGGGCCATCAAACGGGGGACCATGCTCCTGGCATTAAACTCAGTTTTAGTGAAATTCTTACCGCCATTCATCATTCCTTGCTGGCCCACGGTAAAGCGGTTCAGGTGATTCGAGCCCAGGCCAAACGTCCACCCCAGATTGGAACGGCGTTAGTAGGAATTGTCTCCATCCCCGCCACCGATCATCCTGACGATATTGCGGCAGCCCGATCTAGTACCTTGGCCGTCAGCGGTAAGCACTGTTGGAACAATACTTGGTTCGCCGATCCATTGATCCTGGGGCATTATCCCGAAGATGGCATGGCCCGATTTCATCAGATTATGCCCAACATTCAACCTAGAGATCTGGAGACCATCTGCCAACCTCTAGATTTCTATGGTTTGAATATTTACCAAGGTCAGACGGTTCGAGCGGAGTCAGATGGCTGTGTAACCACTATCCCTCATCCACCCGGCGGCCCCCGAACCACCATGGACTGGCCAGTGACCCCAGAGGCCCTATATTGGGGGCCTCGGTTTATCTATGAACGCTATCAACTGCCCATTGTGATTACAGAAAATGGCATGGCAAACTGCGACTGGGTTCATCGAGATGGCAAAGTCCATGATCCCCAGCGAATCGATTTCCTGGCTCGATACCTGCAAGCGTATGGTCGAGCCATTGACGATGGTATTGAAGCTAAAGGCTATTTCCTCTGGTCGGTTATGGATAACTTTGAGTGGGCGTTTGGCTATGACAAGCGATTCGGCATTGTTTACGTAGACTATGAGACCCAACAGCGAACGCTCAAAGACTCTGCATACTGGTACAAAGACGTGATTGCCAGCAAAGGGCAGGCCCTCTAAGCGACTTGCAAATCCTTGAGCCAATTAATAATCATCGGATTGATGATTTCTGGACGCTCGTCATGGGGGCAATGGCCAGTTTTGGCAATGATTTCAAAGGTGACTTTAGGCTCAGCATTCGGATCGGCACTCAAGTCCCGATAGACCTTCGCTGTTCGCAGGGCAGCCCAAGGATCATCTTCACCCCACAGCAAGAGGAGAGGTTGCTTAATTCGAGGCAGTAACTCGGTCGGACGAGGTCCGGGAGGCCCGGTCAAAACAGACAGAAAGACATGGCAGGCTTCCTCCCGACAGGACGGATTATGCAGCATCTCTACCAATTCATCCGTAATCGCTTCTTTGTTGCCATAGATTTGGAACAGGGAGTTGCGAATCGCTCGCTTGCCCCGGACTTGATTGAAGAAGAATGGCCCGAATAGTTTGGAGCGCATCATCATCCGCATCGGCCCCATTACAATTCGTAGGGGCAGAATCGCCTCTTCTCGCCGAATATTCATACTGCCAGCAGAGTTGAGCAAAACGCCACTGGTGCCTATGTGGGGATAGTCGGCCAACATCATTAATACCAACAACCCGCCAATGGAGTTCCCCACCCAAACAGCGGGCTCTTGGATAAATTCTTCCCAAAAGTCTTTGAACAGGTCTTGCCAAACTTCTAGGGTGTAATCGATGGCAGGCATATCAGAGTCGCCAAATCCTAGTAGATCTAAGCTCCAGACCTGATATCCGGCGTCGGCTAGTTCAGGAATATTTTTGCGCCAATGTCCAATACAAGCACCAAAGCCATGAATCAAAACCATCGGCTGTCCGGTGCCTTTGACGGTGTATTTGATCTGATGACCTCGCCAAAGCCAAGTTTTGATTTCAATCGGTGGGTGGGTGGGTACCTGAGTGGTCATAGTGAACGGAAGCTGTTGTCTTAACTTTCCTTCATAATAAGCTGTTCTTTACCAAAAGACATCTAGATCTAACTCCAATGTTCGGGATATGTTGAACCTACCGAATTCTCTCTCACTATATAGGGCACACTAATTTTGGTCGGCTACACCATCTCTAGTGACACTGCTTCAAACTTTCAGTCAGCTTCATAAAATATGCCTTCAAAATCTTATTGCAGAGTTAAATAAACTCTTGAGAGTATTGTTAGTTTTGCCAGTGAAACATTCACTTTGATTGCCATATTATAAAATCTTGAGAAAAGGAAATAAATCATGAATTGATGTGGACAACATATAGTGCTTCACTTTTTGACTTATTTGTCAGGCAAAACTATTTTTTGGGTTTAATTACTGCTAGTGGACCGTGATTGCAGAACTGCAAGATGCTTGATCGACTTGTATTTTTCTGTAATTTTATATTTTTGTATCATTTTACATAATTGCCATTTAAAATTCTGATGACTTAATAAAGCTCCGAGCACTTAAATTGAATTAGAGGCTAATTAAAGACTTTTTATTGGCTAACTAAATATTAACAATCTTGGTACAAGAAATGGGTATACACGTTCAAATCAATTGAATGATTTGTAGTATAGATTCTCTAACTTAATTATTTGTTCAAATCAATTGAATGATTTGTAGTATAGATTCTCTAACTTAATTATTTGCTCAATCAACATTGGCTGCCACTGTGAACTCCTGTGACTGTTAAAGATATATTTTGTATTTTTTTCAGTCAATACTCTTGTGATATTGGTCACACCAATAAGCTCTAGAAAAAAATATATTTAAAGGATTGCTTCCATTCTTCAAGAAACATATGATGATAAAATCGATTTCTAGTATCGAAATAGTTCAAAGAAACAATCCAATACCTACTATGAAAGCAGAATGGTGGCAAATTGCAATTGGTATTATAAGTTTGGCTATAATTACGCCGATTGGTTGGCTTTGTATTCAAATGTACGAAATGAAGCCAACTGTACAATCAACAGCTAACCGTGTAGATCGAATTGCAAGTGTACTTCCTGAAATGAGTCGGTATATAGCTGAAGAAGAAGTAAATGCCAATTTTGAAAGCTTATTAATTACAGAGGTTCCTACAACATCCATTGATGGTTCTAAGAAATTAAATGTTCACTTGTTTGACCCTAATACAAAGCAACACTACAAATATAGGATTGTTTATAGGAATGATGAAGAAGGAAAATCGATTAACTACAAATTGAAAGGCCTTGTTTATAATATTGATAATAAAGCTCGTACTTTTGAACAGCTAGAAAAGTGGTCGAAAGAAGCTAATCATAAGCCAACAATACCAAAAAATGTTGATAGCAATACTAGCTTTGCATCTAATAAGGCTTTACCAAAAGATTTCAAAAATGAGCTACAGAATATAGGTGGACAACCAACCTTAAGTAATGTTAGCAATAGTGTTGCGGTTGATAATTGAATTGATCTAACGACTGACAAAAAAAACCTTTCTGCTGTACTTGGGCCTTGAAACGCTGAAAAATAATACTTACATCATCTTTTCAGTATAAAATTAGGGTTTGATCAAGATAGCTATGCTACTGTGATTGAGTTTATCATCAAGATTAGTTGTTTACTACAATAGTTTATCTTTACCAATTAAGGAATCACTGAAACTCAGATTAAACCTCTTATTGATTCTGTTGGCTTTGCTTTGAATGGCCCAGAAGGGTCAGAATTCATGGGTAGGTGTTATCATGCACGCTATGATTAATTGGCCTGGATTTATAGCGGTCGCCTTCGGATTGTTCTGATACCCATACTCTTGCGAGATGAGAAAGTGCGTTATGGTTGGACCTTGGTTGAAGAGACTAAGTAGGAGCACACCATATCTTCTAAGACTTTAACCTGGGCCATAAAAAACTCTGGTTGAAAGTGGAACATACAATAGTGGGTTGCCATGCCATCTAATGTACTCACCAGCATGCGCGCAAAAATGGGAGCAGAGAGAGCGGTTGAAATCTTTCCTTGGGCTTGACCAGCTTGAATCTGAGCAATAAAAAACTGATTGATGCCCTCCAGCCATTGTTCAAAATCTTCACTCAACCCAATCGACCGATCTAGATCCTTGTTGCCTAGAATTTCGAAGACTAAGGGAGTGACATAAGCAAACTCATCCAGATCCCGAAAACAAAGTTGCATCCCGGCCATGATCGCTTCCACAGGATCAGCATAGGCTTGCTCTAGTTGCGAAATTTCCTGATCGAATTCTTGGAGTATCAAGCCAAAGATGCTTTTAGGGAGTTCTTCCTTAGTGCGGAAATACTCATAAAGGGTGCCTTTGCCCATCTCAGCTTTGTGGGCAATGTCGGCCATTTTGGTGGCGTGATATCCTTTTTCGGCGAAGACTGCGATCGCAGCGGCCAGAATCGCTTGGCGTTTAGCTTCTCGGTCAACAATTTTGGGACTCATGGCGTCATCATAGCGGTTCCTGCGTCTTTTACTGTAAGGATTTCATTCTCCTACTTGACGTTTGACCGACTGGTCGGTCAATATAAAGATATCATCACTAGGGTTTCCACTATGCCGACCATCGCTACGCCCGTCAGCCCGACTTCTGATACCACTCAAGTGCCCAGTCAACCTTACTTTCAGGGGATGAACTGGAATGAGCACCAGTCCATCACACTGCTATCCAGCCTGAAAACCGTTGCCACGCTTCAAGGTCAACGGCCAATGCATCCTTTAGCTAAAGAGATGATGCAGGCGATTCAAGACCATCTGCTCTCTTGGCAAGGGTCGATTGAGGACCTACCTATTATTAGTCCAGAGGTTATGGGTCGTGAATTAACAGGTCGGTATCAAGAACTGGCCCTACAATTTCTAATTCTGATGCCCTACCTATCAATGCAGGTGGAAACAGCTGAAGTGGAGTTAGTGCAGCAGTTTGCCCAAGGTTGCTCAAAGCAACCCCACACGTTGAAGAGCCTAAAGCAAGTGCATGCCGGGCAGTTACGACGGTTACTGTGGGATTACTCAGTGCGATCGCTCGTAATACTTTTGCCTGGAGGATGGTGGCAAAAGCTGGAATGTATTGTTAGTGCCATGCATCAATACATCGGTGATCCGAAGACAGCCCGGCAGTATCAAGCCTTAGGGGAATTACCCGAGGGCACTTTGGGGAGAGCACTGTATCAGTACTATCGCGAGCTCAGCTTTCCTCTACCAGGCGAGAAGAAGAGCTTCAGCGATATTCTCGTCCCCCATGATCTGATCCATTTGCTATCCGGCATTGATACCAGCCCTATTGGCGAGATTGTCGTGGCGGGTTTTGAAGCAGGGATGAGTAGCAGTCAGTTTGGATTTGAGCTGTTGCTTGAAGTAGTGCTGGATTTTCACCTAGGTTTAGAGTTTACAACCTTGGGCATTTTGGAACCATGTCAAGATAACTTCATTCCCGACTTAGTCATACAGGCTTTTGTCCTGGGTACGACTGTTCGTCAAGACTTATTCAGTCCTGACTGGCCTTTTGGGGAGCTCCTGGATCTACCGATCACAACGATTCGAGAACAGTACAACATCCAATCACTAGACCTTGGCAAGAAGGCGGAATTTCAGGAGTTGCCCCACCCACAGTCTGTTCCAACACCATGCTATTCGTAACCGCCGATGCTCCCGCAACAATATTGGCAAACACGCAATATCAGCATTATCGAGAGGTGCATGATCCAATGTAAGCGATGAATCAATGCCCAGGTTAGCCATGTTGTTGTCAAAAACAGCTTTGGGGATGACAAGGTACTTCAAATCTAGAGTCAGCAGTAGATAGGGCAGTGTGATTTCAAAGAAAATAGGGTGGCCGAAACGACTACCCTAT
>NZ_JANQOP010000086.1 GCF_028285745.1 Acaryochloris sp. IP29b_bin.137
GGCCGGGCTGGATTTGAACCAGCGTAGGCGTAGCCAGCGGATTTACAGTCCGCCCCCATTAACCACTCGGGCACCGACCCCTACTTTGTCAACAGTTCAAGATTTTAACATATCTGAATTGCGCCAACACAAGCAGTTTTTCAAATTACTGCTTATTCAGCCCCATAGACCCATCATGTCTAAGTGCTTAGAACGGATGTACGAGAAAAAGCAGGCTCAGGGTGGCTACGCTTTTTGGGTTCAGAACGGTTGCTATGGGTGGAGACTGACTACCCGGATCTCAACCTCACGCCAAGCTCCCGCCCCAGCTTGCAGTTTTCATGGGACGCTACCTTTTGTTCCCATTCGGTGCTTTCTTGCGGCCATCCCATTTGGAAATAGACGTTGCCAAAGCGCCTCTAAGTTAGGTATGATCAAGTGCTTTCACTGAAATTTATATATCGACGCACTTAGGGCTATGGGAAAACGCGTTCAGCTCGTTTTAAACGAAGATGTCAGAAAACTGGGGTATTCAGGAGACCTGGTTGAAGTTGCGCCTGGATATGCTCGCAACTATTTAATCCCCAAGGGAATTGCTTATCGAGCTACTCCTGGCGTGCTCAAGCAGATTGAGCATCGCAAAGCTGAAGAACTCAAGCGTCTAGAGGGCATTAAAGACGAGGCCGAAAAACAAAAGGTCGCCCTCCAAACCATTGGCACCTTCCGCATTGAACAAAAAGCAGGCGAAGAAGAAGTGCTATTCGGTCGGGTAACCTCTCCTGACGTTGCCGAACTGATCGCCAACATTAGCGGATTTGAAATCGACAAGCGGGGCATTGATATCCCCGATATCCGTAAACTGGGAACCTACTCAGTGGACATTAAGCTCCACCCAGAAGTGATCGCCACCGTCAAAGTGGAAGTTGTTCCTGAATAAATGCTAGGGTGCTGGCACCTCCCAAGTCAGATTATTTTCTAGCTAAAGGGATTTATCTGTTGGCATACCTATGGTTTACGAGCTAGATTTTCAACCTGCTAGCGATCGCTTACCCCCACAGAACGTTGAAGCTGAGGAGTCGATTCTGGGGGGTATCCTGCTGGACCCAGAAGCGATTGGCCGGGTTGCAGATTTGCTGCGACCGGAGACCTTTTATCTCAGCGCCCATCAAGAGATTTACCGCGCTGCGCTGAATCTGCATGGCCAAGGCAGTCCTACGGATTTGATGTGTGTCACCGCTTGGCTACAGGATCATGACCTCCTCGACAAAGTTGGAGGACAAGGTAAGCTAGCCCAGCTAGTGGACCGCACCGTTAGCGCCATTAATATTGATCAATATGCCGCTCTGATTAAAGACAAGTTCTTGCGGCGGCAGTTGATTAAAGGGGCAACGGAGGTCATGCAATTGGCCTACGACACCTCTAAAACCTTAGAAACGGTCTTGGATGAGGCCGAACAGCAAATTTTTAACGTCACCCAAGATCGGGTTCGGCAAGGACTCGTGGCCACGGAAGATATTTTAGCGAGTACCTTTGCCGACTTAGAACAGCGGTCTTTGGGACAAGTTTTACCTGGCTTATCCTGTAATTTCTACGACTTGGATGCCATGACCCAAGGCTTTCAGCGGTCGGATTTAATTATTGTGGCCGGTCGTCCTGCTATGGGTAAGACGGCATTAGCTCTACAAATTGCTCGTCAAATTTGTGAAATCCATAACCTGGGCGTTGCCATCTTTAGTTTGGAGATGTCTAAAGAGCAGCTTGTTCAGCGGATGTTAGCCGGAGAAGCGGGGATTGACAGTAACTACCTGCGGGCTGGACGCATCAATCAGACCCAGTGGGAACCGTTGAGCCGAGCGATTGGTAAGCTTTCTCAGCTTTCAATTTATATTGATGATGCCCCTAACCCCAGCATTACTGAGTTGAGATCTAATGCCCGGCGGTTGCAGTCTGAGCATCCTGAAGGCTTGGGTATGATTCTCCTAGACTATCTCCAGCTGATGGGCGGCGGCGATGCATCGGATGGCCGGGTACAGGAAATCTCCAAAATTACTCGGGCCCTGAAAGGACTGGCTCGGGAACTGAATGTACCCGTCGTCGCGCTCTCTCAGCTGAGCCGGGGGGTAGAGTCCCGAACCAATAAACGACCGTTAATGTCGGACCTACGGGAATCAGGCTCCATTGAGCAGGATGCTGACTTGATTATGCTGCTCTATCGAGATGACTACTACAACCCCGATAGCCCTGAGCGGGGTATCTGCGAACTGAATATTGCCAAACACCGGAATGGCCCGGTGGGTACGGTCAAACTGTTGTTTGAGCCGAAACTGACTCGCTTTTTTAATCTGGCAAAACCCGATGGTATGGGTTAAAGCCCCAACAAAAAGCACCCAGCCGTTTAGAACTGAATGCTTTTTTAAGTATTCAAATAGGGGTTTGGTCTACTCTTCAGAGCCGCCTAATTGATTACTAATCAATGCATCGAGGGAATATTGCCCACCACCATTGATAAGGAAAAAGAGAAACGCACAGGCATAAAGGGTAGCCGTTTCAAAAGAGCCAATTTGGAGGCCGTCGACTTTGATGTGAAAGTAAATCGCCATTACCATGGTGAAGACCAAAGACAAAGCTGCAGGCCGACTCAATAGACCTAAAATCAGCAGGATAGAACCGATAATTTCGGCATAAGCAGAACAATAGGTGAGAAACACAGGAAAAGGGAGACCCATTCCATTGGCAACCACGTTGGTGGCAAACCCCTCCACATCGCCTAGTTTATCCACGCCATTGTGAATCATGAAAAAGCTGACGACGACTCGCAAAATTGTCAAGGCTACTTGGAACCAAACGGTCGTGTCCGAGGTGGACTGGAATAAAAGCGTGAGCCAACGATTAGAACTTGCTGTAGAGGTCATATCTAGGGTGAATAGGTGAACTTATGTTAACAATATTACGTTGCGGTAAGGGTTTCTAGCCCTGTTCGATAATCCGTTGCACAATCTGCATACCGGTAATGGCTTCCCAACCGAAGAGGCCCAACATTAATACGCTCAGCCATAAATGGACATCACGGGCAGTTTGACTGCCTCGCTGCATCAAGGGTGTGAGACTCGCCAAAATGGCTACGAGTCCCGTCATTCCTAGCCCTGCCAACAGGTGGGCTCCCACAAACAGTTTGCCGTTGTTGATATAGGTAACCCCCATACCGCCAATGGAGCCGAGGACCATAATCGATAACAGAATTGCCCCAATTTGATGGTGCTTGATATTGAAGCGCTGTTTAATTAGGGATTTGCGCAGATCTTTGTCCGGAGTGGTGCGAGTGGTGCGAACCTTCAGCCCTAAGGTCATGGCATAGATACAGATACCAAACAGTGTCCACATCAGGACTGGATGAATAAAGGTATAGATCCAGTACAAGAGTTTTGACAAAGTCATAGGGCAAGGGGCAGGCAGAATGCTTAAATAAACTTTATAAAAGTTAGCATGTTTTCTACGGTGTGTTCAGTTTTGGATCCTTTGCTCGATGAATGAACAAGCGTCTGTTTTTCCTCAAAATCAAGCCGTTGCAAACTCTGCATTGCCCCTGCAGGCTCTGATATTCGATATGGATGGGGTCCTTTGCGATACGATGCCCTATCATCTGGATGCTTGGCTGCAATATAGTGCGACGATTCCAGAATTAGCTGTAGCTAGCCGAGACCGTTTGGAGCAAATGGGAGGCAAGCGAAATGAGGATCTGTTGCCGGAATTACTAGGACGTCCTGTTGCCGCTGCTGATATCCAGCGTTGGGGGGCTGAGAAGGAAGCCGTTTATCGTTCTCTGATTAAGGATGAGATTCAGTGGATGCCTGGTTTGATTCCATTCTTGCAACAGGCTCAGGCCATAGGACTTAAGTTAGGCTTGGGCACCTCTGCATGTCGGGAAAATGTGGATTTGTTGATGAATCAAGATCAGCTTGGGGGCTTCTTTGCGGCCCAGGTGATTGAAACGGATGTGGAACGGGGTAAACCCGATCCACAGTGTTATCTGTTGGTGGCAGAACGATTGGGGGTTTCACCGGATCAATGTTTGGTATTTGAAGATGCGATCGCAGGTACGCAAGCGGCGCGCAATGCGGGCATGGGATGCTGGGGCGTCCTCACCACCCACACGGAGGCGGAACTGATACAGGCAGGAGCCGAGAACTGCATCCAAGACTTTACGGATCCTGCTCTTCACCGACTCCTTCCCAGATAAGCAGGGGTCCTTGCTGGCTAGCCAAGTGTCACAGAACCGGTCATCAGACTGTTAAACTGCTTACTGAATTTGAGGTGCTATCCCGGGGATGGAGGACACACAATGTCAGTCAGCAAGCCCTACTTCCAAATGCCAATCGTTGAATCGGGCGAAACACTTTTACCCATTCCCCCCGACCGCTTCGCCTTTGAAACCCCTCATCCCTACGAAGTGTTAGGGGCTCCCTACGACCATGCCTCTCCCTACTTTCTGCGAGAAGGGGTATTGGTGGCCTTACAGGAGGCCCAAACCCATTTACAACAGACCCAACCGCACTGGCAGATTATGATCTTTGATGCCTATCGACCCATTGCCGTTCAGGCCTTTATGGTGAATTTTACCTACGCCCAACTCATACAGGAGAAAGGCTGGCAAGCTAGTGCTTTGTCGCCAGCCCAACAAGATCAAGCTTGGCAAGAAGTCTATGAACTATGGGCTCCGCCCAATCTTGATCCCAAGACTCCACCCCCGCATAGTACGGGAGCGGCTGTAGATATTACCCTTTTCGATACCCAAACCCAAGAGACTGTGTTTATGGGGTCGGAGATCGATGAATTGTCGGTGAGATCGCATCCCCACTATTTTACCGATCTCGCCAATCAGCGGCAAACCCCGCCTAAGGAAAAACGGCGGGCTCAAAAAGCCAATCAAAACCGCACTATTTTGTATGATGCCCTGCACATGGCAGGCTTCCAACGGCACCCAAAAGAGTGGTGGCATTTTTGCCTAGGCGATCAAATGTGGGCATGGCTGACCCAACAGGAACAACCACATCTATCGCTAAAGGCCCGCTACGGACGCATCGAACCCATAGAAATTTAGCTTTGTTGCAATCGTTTTATCCTTTAGTGGCCAATGCCCACATATTGAAAGCCGGCGTCTGTTAACATCTGGCGATCGAGGAAATTACGCCCATCAATTATTACTGGGTTAGTCATCAATTCAGCCATCTGCTTATAATTTAAAGACTCAAAGGCTTCCCAATCCGTAACCAGCACCAGGGCATCACAATGATCGGCTAAACGTTCCACATCTGTTTCCACACTGACGTTGGACAGACCATGACTGGAACCACTTTGCGAAAGCAACGGATCGTAGGCTTTCACTTTGGCTCCGAGGCGATTGAGTTCATCAATCAGCGTTAGGGCAGGTGCATCCCGCATATCATCCGTATCCGGTTTAAAGGTTAGCCCTAAGAGCCCAATCGTTTTGCCCTTCAAAATCTTCAGGGTTTGCTGGAGCTTTTCAATGACGATCACGCGTTGGTGCCGATTCACCTTGATCGTGGACTCTAGCAAGATGGCCTCATAGCCATAATCTGTGGCGGTATGAACCAAGGCTGAAACATCTTTCGGGAAGCAGGAGCCTCCCCAGCCCAAGCCTGCCTGCAAAAATTTGCTGCCAATCCGAGAGTCTAAACCAATGCCTTTGGCCACCTGAACCACATCAGCGCCTACGCGATCGCAGATATTGGCGACTTCATTGATAAAGCTAATTTTGGTTGCCAAAAAGGCATTGGCGGCATACTTCACCATTTCCGCAGAGCTGAGATCAGTGACGACCACAGGCACGGGAGGCTGGGTTTGATCCGCTGCAAACTGCCGCATAACGATGGGCTCATAAAGTTCTTGCATTTTTGCGATCGCATTAGGATCCGCCCCCCCCAACACAATGCGATCAGGATTAAACGTGTCATAGACTGCAGAACCCTCCCGCAAAAATTCGGGGTTGCTGACCACATCAAACAAGCCTTTACTATCCAGTGTAGAAGTGTCTACAGATTGTCCTGACTGTTTTTTAGCGTCAGCGAGGCCCTCTAGTACAATCATCTTCACCCAATCCCCAGACCCAATGGGGACGGTCGATTTATTGACAATGACTTTATAGCCACCCGTCAAATGGAACCCAATGCCCCTCGCAACCGCTTCAACATAGCGAGTATCACTCTCTCCGGTAGGGAGTGCAGGGGTGCCCACAGCAATAAACAGAATATCGCCATGCGCTACGCCCGCTTTTAAGTCTGTGGTGAACTCAATGTTACCAGCGCCAATGGATTCCTGCAGAATCTCTGATAACCCAGGCTCATAGATGGGAGACTGGCCAGCCTGCATGACTTTGACCTTTTCTTCATTGTTATCAACACAAATAACGTGGTGACCAATGCGCGCCAAGCAGGCTCCAGTGACAAGACCCACATAACCTGTTCCAATCACACAGACTTTCATGTAAAAGAGACTCCTAATATAACCAGCATTTTATTCAGGAACACATCGTCATGGGAGCAATATTGTATCCATTGGTGCAAGACCATTTATCTTCGTAATGCTGAAGTATGGCCTAAATCCGGGCTCTAAAATCTTCAATCGTCCGTTCTAACCCCTCCTTCAAGGAGAGGGTTGGTTGCCAACCTAATTCCGTTCGAGCCCGTGTAATGTCGGGCTGCCGCTGTTGCGGATCATCGGCTGGCAATGGCTTGTATTCGAGCGTGGCATCGGGATTGATCATGGCCTGAATAGTTTGCGCCAGTTCTAGCACGGTATATTCATCGGGATTGCCCAAATTCACAGGGCCAATGCAGTTCCCATTCATGAGCCGAATCAGTCCTTCGACTAAGTCTGAAACATAGCAAAAACTACGGGTTTGCCGACCTGAGCCATAGACGGTTAATGGCATCCCCTTTAAAGCTTGAACAACGAAGTTACTGACGACCCGTCCATCTTGTTCCAGCATTCGAGGGCCATAGGTATTAAAAATACGCGCAACCCGAATATCCACGTTATTTTGACGGTAATAGTCAAAAGATAGGGTCTCTGCCACCCGCTTGCCCTCATCGTAACAGCTGCGAATACCAATGGGATTCACATTCCCTCGATATTCTTCCGTTTGGGGATGAACCTCAGGATCACCGTACACTTCTGAGGTTGATGCTAAGAGAAACCGGGCTTTAATCCGCTTGGCTAGCCCGAGCATAATCAATGTTCCCATCACATTCGTTTTAATGGTTTTAACCGGGTTGTATTGATAGTGAATGGGAGAGGCAGGACAAGCTAAATGATAGATTTGGTCTACTTCTAAACGAATTGGCTCTGTAACGTCGTGGCGAATGACTTCAAACTTAGGGTGATTGAACCACTTGAGAACATTCTGTTTTCGTCCCGTATAGAAGTTATCTAGACAAATGACTTCGTGATCGGCCTCCATTAAGCGGTCAATTAAATGGGATCCGATAAAACCAGCACCACCGGTAACCAATATTCTCATAATCAGGGCTGTTTACAACAAAAACTGGATTAGGAGGCGACGAGATACTGCTGATAATTGAGTAACTCGCCATATTTAAGCACGAATATACCTTGATTGGGGACCACTAGGAACCTTCCCTTCAGTATTCTTCAGGCTGCTAAGACGCTTGAGAATAATTTGTGAGTCATAAACATTATGTTGTCGATTCGCGCGAAGGTTTATTCTGCGCAGGTAAAGACATCCTCGTCTCGTTAGACGCGTCGTTCAATTGGGGAGGATTTGAGTCTTGAAGGGCCGAGTATAGTCTTCGATTTTCCAACTGTAAAAATTTCATCTTGGTTTTGACCTGATCTAACCGCTGCGCAAATTTCTGACGGTATACTTCTGGCAGTTCTTGAATAACCCGCTCAAGCATTTGATTTCGTTCACTTAAGCTTTGGCAAGAACTTTGCAGATGCGTGATTTGAGCGTCTCGCTTATCAATTTGAGCCTGATAAAACTCGATTTGAGACTCCAGTGTCGTCATATCTTGATGTAGTAGGTTGCCATCTGGAATAGAAGGCGTGGGTAGAGAAGAGCCAGCTTGCTCAGCGGTAGTCCCTTGGGCAGGTGGAAGTGCTGCAGGATTAGCCTTAATGATTCGGTACAGCTCGGTTGAGAGCTGCTCGACGAGCTGATCCCGAAGTTGCAACTGTTCACTCAGTTGTAAAATTTCTGTTTGAACGTCTTCAGACATATGGGGTTGAGAATAATTCACGCCGTAACAACTCCAAAAATCAACCGTTTTTAAGTCTGTCCCTTCAGAAAAACGCCATTTGTGATTCACGTGCAAAAAATTTTAGTTCGCCTCATCGGGCAATGGGGTATTGAGGGGAGGATGCTTTCACTCTAACATTCCCATCCGGTCCGCAAATCATAGCGACAAATCACCGTTTACAACCCGGAACCGCAACTTTGATGGGAGGACATAGCAAGGGAGACCTTAGCTAGGATAACGGGTAGCCGACCCTAAGCATGGCTTCTGGATAAATGGGCCTGCCGGCAAGACTACCCCAGGTAGACGAGTCCACCCAATACGCCTAGCAATAAGATCAAGGCAACCCACACTAGGCGACTTTCTTGGGTATCGACCTGGCTCCAATCAATGGGGTCTGGGGCTGGGGCTTTAGGCTTTACAGACGATGGGGAAAAAGAACCCACTCCCATGCGTTCAGTTAAGTCCTGGTCGTCAACATTGCTTAAATCAGGGATTTGCGTTAGCCATTCTGCCTTTTTCTCTAGTTGAGGAGCCTCCAAAATATACAGCAGCCGCTTACTTTGTTTACGAGTCTCCCAGTGAGTATGGAGTTGGAGTTGTCGGCAAAGGGAAATCGCCTCTGGTTGCTGGCCTGCCGCTTGATAGGCTGATACCAACCAGAGTTGAATTTCACCACCGATTCGAGAGTTTCGGTTGGCTAAAGCAATCGCTTGTAATAGCCACTCAATAGATTCACGATAGCACCCATGCTCAAAGGCTTCGCGCCCATTGGCATAGGCACTCATCATGTCTAACGGTTGATTCTCAGCTTTAGAAGACACGAATGTTTGAACTAGAGAGGATAGGCTCTGCATTCTACAAACGATGACGGGCCATTAGCAAGGGATATTAGCCTGCTCATTGTTTATGGATGGCGAAGGCAACCATCAAACTCTCGGCTATTGGAGACGTCCCGGGTATTTAGCGAGTCGCTATCTCCAGGCTATGCCGAGTTGGATCGTTTAATCAAACTGGCTCACCGTAGTGATTAGCGGTATGGTAGAAGCCATAGTCTCGAATCTCCAGGTAGGCGTTGACTTGAATCTAAGGTTCAGCATCCTGTCATAGATTCTGTAGGTGAGCATCGGTGTTCTAACCTACAGTCCGACTATCAAGACTGACGGTAGAATAGTCTATATGCATCGCACCTTTTTATTTTCCAAAATTCATCACTGCACACTAACAGAGACAAATCTCGAATATGTTGGCAGCATTAGCATTGACCAAACGTTGCTAGAGGCGGCTAGTATCGCCCCATACGAACAAGTCCAAGTCGTAAATATGAATAATGGCGAACGACTGATTACCTATGCGATTCCAGCGCCTGCTGATTCGGGAGATGTGGAGTTAAATGGTGCCGCCGCACGCCTCGGTACTCGGGGTGATCGGGTGATTATTATGACCTATGCTCAGCTTACGGCTGAAGAGCTAGAAGGATTTGAGCCTCAGGTGGTGTTGGTGGATCAAGATAATCGCATTATTGAGGGGCAGCCCGTTGCCAATTCGTCAGCCCCGGCATTGTGTTTGACGTGATTCAGATTAAAAATTTTAGCCCCTGATTACGCCGATTTTCTTGGTCGGTGAGGTTCTAGCGATCCATCAGGGCTGGATGAGTGGGCTGAAGATATCAACTACCCAAAAATAGAGCATTCATTTGATGCTTAATGGTCCATAGAACTGGATTATTTTATTCGATTGTGCGTCAACAAAGTGTGGGATAGATGGCTAAGTCTCGCCATTCCCACGCATGCTCTGTCAGCCCAGCTCGTTGGGCAGCCGTATTCTTGAATCGAGAGTGGCACCAGATCCAGTTGAAATAGGTCAGCACCAGTCTTAACGTCACTGCACTCTGTTGCCAGACTTTACCAAATTTATTCTGCCGTCGATGCCAGCGCCCGGTCTGTTGACGTAATATTTCATTGGTCCGCTCTAAGCGTTGGGTCAGGGCTTTACTCACGTGATGGAACACCTCATTGGGTAATTGTCGTGAATACCCTTGCCAGCTATCAGTTTGCCAATGGTGACAGGCGGTTTTGCCTTCAGTATTCTCAATCAATGCTTGAGCGAGCTCGTCGGTATGTTTGCCAATCCGACCCCTGAGCACCAAGCCACTGTCTTTGGCGAGACTCAGTGCTATCCAGCAATCGCCGACGCTCAACTCTTCCGGTTCACAGTGCTTTTGCTTTTTTTGACAAAGGACCATAACTCATCTGCATTAATGACGTTGGTCGCAACGGCCTGAACATCTTGGTTGTGAATCATTTGGGCTTTATAGCTCGCTGAACGAATCACACTCACACAGGTGTTGTAAGCCACACCTGTGATGCGGGATAGGCCTCTGAGG
>NZ_JANQOP010000091.1 GCF_028285745.1 Acaryochloris sp. IP29b_bin.137
GCTAGCTCTGTATGTAATGTTACCTGACTGTCCAGCTCCCGCATGAAGCCCAGTCACCAAGCGTTACATTTCGCAAAAAGACTCGTAACATTTCGACAATAACAAACGGCAGGGTTGTTCTTGGTCTTGCTAATCTCACCACTGTGATGGCGGCATACGACTGGATTCAGAAAGCGTTAACAACGGTTCATAAGGCGAATTGGTATCGCTCCGTCAAGTTAATGGATGGCCCTGGCCCCACTGTATTACTGAACAGGAAAACAGTGGTGAATTTTGCCAGTAATGATTATCTAGGGCTGGCTGGCGACCCTCGCTTGGCGGAAGCTGCAATTGCCGCAATTCATACCTATGGAACCGGCAGTACCGGATCGCGATTGCTTAGCGGTCATCGGGCGATCCATGAGCAGTTGGAACATGCGATCGCAGCCTGGAAACAAACAGAAGCGGCCATTGTCTATAGCTCCGGCTATCTGGCCAATATCGGCACGATTACGGCTTTGGTCAGTGGACGGGATTTAATCCTGGCCGATACCTACAACCATGCCAGTCTTAAGAATGGGGCGCGGTTAAGTGGAGCCACCATCCATGAATTTGGCCATGCCAATGTCGCAGAGTTACAAACTCTTCTAGAAACCCATCGTTCCCACCATCGCCGCTGCCTCTTGGTCACCGATAGTGTCTTTAGTATGGATGGTGATTTATGCCCGCTGCCGGAACTAATTGCTCTGGCGACAAAATATGACTGTATGCTTCTGATTGATGAGGCCCACGGGACTGGCGTATTAGGGGTAACAGGAGCAGGCTGTGTGGAACATTTTGGCTGTCGCGAGGCGGAGCTGATTCAGATGGGAACGCTCAGTAAAGCTCTTGGCAGTTTAGGCGGCTATGTGGCAGGCTCCGCTAACTTGATTGATTATCTCCGCAACCGCTCCACAAGCTGGATTTATACGACGGGACTATCCCCTGCGGATACGGCGGCAGCGTTGGCGGCGGTGGAAATTATTCGAGAGGGAGATGAGTTGCGATCTCAACTTTGGCAACGGGTCACTCAACTCAAGCAAGCCTTAACCACCCACCTGGCCACTGAAAACGAACATCAAATCATGCAGCTCTTACCCTCAGAGTCACCGATTCTCTGTGTACAAATGCCTACACCCGCAGCCGTTTTGACGGCCAGCCAGCAACTCCTTGACCAAGGGATTTTTGCCCCAGCCATCCGCCCACCTACTGTCCCCACTAGCCGAATTCGGATATCTATGATGGCTACTCATCAGCCTGAACACGTTGATCAGCTTATTGTTGCCTTAAGCGAGGTAGCTCAGGGCAGTTGAGAACTTTCATACGCAGGCTTACTGATATTTTTGAGTGAGATAATTTGTGTATTCTGTTTACAATTCATGATCACTAGGATCTGCTTCAGGACGCTTGGCGAGTTTTTTGACAAATTTCATCTCTCCTTCGAAATCACCATCTGACTCAACGCCAACGGGAATCCAATTGAGATGTAGATAGAAACCATAGGCTCTGAAACTCGGGTTATTACCTGTGACTAACCAAATCTCTTCAATCTCCTTTGACCAGAACCAAGTTTCAGTAACCTGCATTAGAGCACGTCCTGCTCCCCGCCCTTCAAAAGCCGGGAGGACAAAAATGCCAAATATTGTTTTTTCTGTGGCACTGGCAATGGAGAAGCCAATCGCTTGATCATCAATCTCAGCGATCCATGCACAACAGTCCGTCTCTAGCATTTTGGTAACTGACGCTGGCGTAATGCCAAGCTCAGCAATCTCTTCTCGAGATTGATAATTTTCGACAACGCTAGTTCGAATCTCAAACAGAGTCTCGACATCCTGCGGTTGGGCAATGCGGATATTCATGGTGTCTAGCCTGGTTCTTGTTCTAGCTCCGAAATATACTCACCAAGTAGATCAATCAACTATTCAAATCTCTACAGACCACTTGGTTCTCCCAACCTTTTAGGTTTTCAACTTGATAAGAGCGGCCTCTTTCAAGCCAGTTATACGGTAGTGGATTGCTTGCTAATGGATTGTGCACAACCATAAAGTCGCAACCACTTCTACTCAAATCTGGTTGCCCAACATTCGGATGATTTAGGTCATCTGCCCAGGTA
>NZ_JANQOP010000108.1 GCF_028285745.1 Acaryochloris sp. IP29b_bin.137
TAGGGTAGTCGTTTCGGCCACCCTATTTTCTTTGAAATCACACTGCCCTATCTACTGCTGACTCTAGATTTGAAGTACCTTGTCATCCCCAAAGGACTGTCCCCTATACAAAGACCTTTATTCTGACTGGCAGCAGGTTGAACACTCCACTCACACTAGTGCCCGATCCCAACGAGTGGAGTGTTTGTGGCTATCTCCTCCATTCACAGGACAAGATCAAGTCCGCCATTTACTTGCTTCTGATCAACGAAAAGTTCATGGAGTAGCAAAGCGAGACTAGCCATCAAGCAAATTTTTGGGACCCCTAATCCTTGGTAATCCAACATAATCTGGAAGGTTTAGCCATGAATAGTTGATGCTATTCTCAAGCTTATTTTAAGTAAGTTTTAAGGAAAAGCTTCTAATATTTTTCTTGAAACTCTTTTCAGGTAAGCCTTTTAGATTTTATATCGGCAGACTCGAAATCTGTTTTAGGGTTAAACCTAACGGGGGTTCGAATCCCCCCTCTCCGTTCTATAACGTTGGTGTAACGCCACTAGCGTCTCCAGGCTAGTCTTGCGGCTGCAAGGTTGCTGCGTCATCTAATTCGGAAGGCCATTGAGACCGTCGTTTATTGCGGTTGAAGGTCAAATTATTGAAGAGGAGTTGACCGATCGCTTTAATTAGGCTGCCTTCCAGCTCTTGAAACAGTGCCATATTAAGCTTGAAAGCAAAATTTGCTTCATCGACCACCTGTGCGGTCATACCGGCAGCCAAGGGTAAGTTATCTAAAGCATTGCGATATTGAGCTTTAAAGGCCTTAGGGTTAGGGATATCTTGAAAGTCATAGAAATGAGTTCCTTGATTGGGAGGAAGGTTCATTCCACGCTGAGCAATTTTTTTAAGAATTTGTCCTCCCGACAAATCACCTAGGTATCGAGTGTAGGAATGGGCAACCAACAAGCTGGGTTCTGAGGTCGCAACCTCCTGAATCCTATTGATGTAGTGATGTGTAGCCGTTGAGGGCTTCACCGTTTGGCTCCAATGAGGTCCCCAGTAGTAGCTCAAATCCTTTTCTAGACTGCTTTGTCGGTGCAATTCAGGAAAGTACAACTGCCCCACAATTGAATGGTTACGGAGAGATTTGAGCTGGTTCTCGAGAGTCAAATAGACAAAGTAGAAGTTTCCCAACAGTTGTCGATATGAGTTGCGCTCGACTGCTCCTTTAAGAAAGCACTGCACAAACGCTACATTTTCGGCCAGGGAATGAGATTTTTTAGTGCCTTCTCGCAACTGGTTGGCTAACTTACCACTCATCAATATAGGGCCTTCTTCAGTAGGGGGCATTAGTTTTGATCAGCAATTTGAAGGTGACATACTATGATCAACCTGATTAAGCTTGCACAAGAACTATGAACTTATTTTGCCCGATAGGGTGAGTAAACTGGACTATTGGCATCTATGAAGACTGTCTGGTACTGCTGCGAGGGGGCCATCGTCTTCGGTCCATGATGAAGGGAATTTACCCAGATTGATGTATGCCCAAGCCCCTGAATGGTAAGTGTATTAGCTCCGCAATTCCGACCCATCTATTCAGAGCTGTAAGAACTTTGTTAAAAGAAATATTGAGGTTCGATCATTCTCTAAGGAGTGTGCTACACTCTTACTTCAATACGGCTATGTACAATGTCAAATCAGCCTGCTTATCGCTTGTAGTGCGTGATATGTAGATATTAGGGGTTAGGGGGAAATCCCGGTTGCTGCTATTGATATTTGAGGTTAATTCCTTAGCGTCCTAGCACGGTTAAAAACGCTCAAAAGAAGTTCTGCTATTTCTAGTGTCGGCCAAAAGTTTTGGTCTTGTTGTTAGGTGCTTTAATTCGAGTGGGTTCTGAGGGGCTGCCCTTTTATGCCTTGGACTCTTGAACACCTGGCAACTAGCTACGCACCTACTTTATCCATTGATGAATCGGCAACGACCTCAAACAACGACTATGATTCTGAATCCGCTTAAAAATGACTTGAAACATTTTCCTATTGTTCAAGGAATATCTTGTCCATAAAACCATCACTTTCTCAATAGGCTGCCACTGACCCGCCAATTCCCCATTCCATACACATCCAAAAAATGACAGTATCTCGGTTTACTAAAGATTTTTCTAACTTGAAATCGACATCGCAAAAGCGATTGTTGGCTTTCTTGCAAGAAGAGTTGGCGGTACCGAGTGATTCCATTGGACTTGCCCTCCGTCACCTTGAGCAAGATCCGGGTCCTTTACCGATTGTTTTATGGCAGTATGGGCTGATTACATTGGATCAATTGAATCAGATTTACGATTGGCTAGAAACCACTTAGTTGCATATATCCCATCTTTGTGAGGTCTAAGGCTCCGCAAGCCAGGATCCTAAATATTGGCACTAGAAATTGTTGGCACTAAAAATATTGTGAGCGGCTTTTATCCCTGCGCCAAGTTGGCAAGGATAACCCAGGGAGTTTAAGGTTGCTTCTAATGCCGCGACTGTGGTGATAATGTTGCGATCGCAAACATAACCCAAGTGACCAATCCGAACGAGCTTGCCCCGCATATGGTCTTGCCCTGCAGCAATAACAATTCCATACTGTTGCTGCAATTTGAATCGGAGGGTTTCAGGGGCTACTTGATCGGGGGCAATGGCTGTGACAGCCGGGCTAGCCGCGCGATCATCTGGAACCAATAGCGGTAGCTCTAGAGCCCGAACGGCTGCCCGGGTCGCTTGCATCAATCGCTGCTGATGAGCAAACAGGGAGGGGAGTCCTTCCGCCTTCATCATCGCTAGACTCACCTGCAAGGCAAAGTATAAATTAACGGGCGGCGTAAAAGGAGTCGTGTTGGCAGCCGCATCGGTGCGGCATTTCCCCAAGTCTAAATAAAACCGAGGAAAACGAGCTGTTTCATCAGCCTGCCACGCTCGAGGGCTGACGCAGACAAATCCCAAACCCGGCGGCATCCGATATCCTTTTTGAGAAGCAGAGACCACGACATCCAATCCCCACTCATCCACGGGAACGGGGCAAATGCCTAAGCTGGTAACGGCATCAATAATGCTGAGAGCTTGACCGTGGTCTTGGATATGGCGGCTAATGGTTTCGAGATCGTTAAGAACCCCAGTCGAAGTTTCGCTGTGGGTCACAATCACCCCTTTGATCTGTTTTTCCCGGTCGGCTTCTAAATGCTGTCGGAATACCTCTGGATCCAACGCCTCCCCCCATGGCACTGTAATGCGCTCGGTGATCAAGCCAAATTGCTCACACACCTGAGCCCAGCGATCGCCAAACTTGCCGTTACACCCTACCAATACCCGATCACCCGGGCTTAAAACGTTAATAATGCCGGCCTCCATGGCCCCTGTACCACTGCTGGCTAAGATCAGCACATCATTTTGAGTTTGGTGGAGCCATTTCAAATTTGCGGTAATTTCAGCCATCAAATCCCGAAACCCTTGGCTACGATGGCTAATGGGTGGTTTTGCAGAGGCAAATAATACGGGTTCAGGCACCGGAGTCGGCCCCGGAATCATAAGCATCAAGGGATTTTCCATAGGGCACTACGCCTCGAACGAGGGCACGTCATCAGAGGGAAACAAACGCTGCCAAGTCAGGGTTTTAGTCTGAGCATGGTGGTGCCATCGCAGCAATCCATGGGCAGGTTGTCCCGGCCCCAACCCGGATAATCCTAGAGCTTGCCGAGGCGCTTCTGTCGCCAAGGCAATCGCGCGGCCCACCGAGCAAAGCCCCCAGCGGATTAGATTTTGCACCCCATTTAACAGAGGCAAGGTGGTTCCAGATAAAGTGCCATCTGGCAGTCGAGCGGTCCCTGCGGTGACCTGAATTTGGCGAGAGTCCCAGGGGTAAACCCCATCCGGTAACCCCAAAGGGGACAAGGCATCACTGACTAGGAACAGCCCCTGTCTGGGGCTAGCCTTCAGTATCAATTTCAACATCAGCGGGTCCACATGTTGACCATCGGCAATAAACCCACACCAAACCTGAGGATGCATCAGGGCTGCGGCTAATAACCCCGGTTGGCGATGGTGCAGACTGGGCATAGCGTTAAAGGCGTGGGTGACCATAGTGGCACCCTGATTAAAGGCCGCATCAGCCTCGGTCGCCGTCGCCAGGGAATGGCCGAGGCTGACGGTAATATCGTGTGATCGCAACCAAGCCACCGCTTCTCCTGATGGCTCTAACTCTGGAGCTAAGGTGATCACCTTAACGACATCGCGATAGGAACCCATAACCGCTTGCAGGTTTTTTATACTCAAAGTCTGCAGGTATTCCTGAGGATGTGCCCCCCGCTTGACCGCATTTAGGCAGGGACCTTCTAAATGGACCCCTAAAATCTGAGCTTGTCCCCTCTCTACCTGTAAGGTCTGAGTCGACAAAACGGCTAAGGCTTGTTGGAACTTCTCAACCGATGTCGTCACCAACGTCGGTAAGAAGCCATCTACCCCTTGTTGCCATAGAAACTGTCGAATATCGTGAAGTTTGCTGTGATCAGTGGCCGATAAATCTGGAAAGGCTAGTCCTAGGGCACCATTGATTTGCAGATCAATGCCCCCCAATGATAGCCAATCACCTCCTAAGTCAATTCTGGGTTGGGTTGACGATAAAACGGAAGCATCCATCGATTGAATCGTGTGAATGGCTCCCTCTTGAATACTGACTTGCTGCAATCCTGAGCAGCCAGGGATTCGAACATTTTCTAATTGACACTGCATCCATGAGGCGCCCATCCTTCTGGCGCTCCAACACTAGCTGACTCGTGCTTCCACGGAAGCTTCGCTTTTTTGATCCACAGGAACGAGTTCGATGTGATTGAGTAGCGTCGTGACAAAGGCAAACAGCAAAAACGGCAAAGACAACACTAAAATCAATCCCCCGGTTAAAAAGGCATACATGGGATTTTGATACAGGGCAACGGAGGAAGCTAGGGCAATGAAAATCACAATCAACCAAATAATCACCTGGGCATAAATATCCCCAAAGGTGAGGGTGCAGGAAAAACGATACCCTTGTAACGGATTCATCGAAGCGTCCTCAAAAAGAATTAGAATTTCTCAATGTTGCAGGTTATCTGGAAGGCTGATGATCAAGAAATATGCCGTTTGCCAGAAGTAATCAAATTTTAGACAAATCCAGATCAAACGTGAGGTTTTTAATTAAAAAACAAGACTTGCTGTTCCTCTCCTCATTCTAACGTTGTCCCTGTTTTGCAAAGGAAAGAAGATCCCTTGAGCCATCCTGAAGTTGCCATCATTATGGGCAGTGATTCTGATTTACCGACGATGCAAGCTGCGATTGCAGTCTGCGAAGACTTCAAGATCACGCCCCATGTGGAAATCATTTCCGCCCATCGTACTCCTCAACGGATGGTGGAATTTGCTCAACAGGCCCACCAACAGGGCATAAAAGTGATCATTGCCGGGGCCGGGGGAGCAGCTCATCTACCGGGGATGGTGGCAGCCCTATCTCCCTTACCCGTCATTGGTGTCCCCGTGGCCAGCCGCCACTTAAAAGGATTGGATTCCCTCTACTCCATTGTCCAAATGCCGGGGGGCATCCCCGTGGCCACCGTTGCCATTGGCAATGCCAAAAATGCCGGTCTTTTGGCATTGCAGATATTGGCTGCTCAGCGCCCAGAACTTCAAGAGCAGGTCATCGCCTATCGTCGCTCCCTCTCAGAAATGGTTCAGGACAAACAGGAGCAATTAGCGACGGTCGGTTATCAACAATATCTCAAGGACTATCAAGGGGCCTCCCCCGCAAGCTAAGATTCGATCAGAGTGCCGGATTCAGGAATGGTAAAGCATGCATCCCCTGGGACATTGGCTTGTGAACGCGCTTGGGTCAATATCGATCTCAAAGCGCTAGAGAACAATGTTCGCCAAATCAAACAGCAATTGTTGCCCCAAACCGCACTTATGGCCGTGGTCAAAGCCGATGGCTATGGCCATGGTGCCGTTACGGTTGCCCAAATCGCTCTGAAGAATGGCGCGACTTGGTTGGGAGTTGCCACTATCTTAGAAGGGATTGAACTCCGTCAAGCTGATATTAATGCGCCAATCCTAATCCTCGGGGCCACCCACACTGTTCAGGAAATTGAGGCGATTGTCCGCTGGCAGCTGCAGCCCACTCTCTGTAGTCCTGAACAAGCCCTCACTTTTTCTCGACACTTGCAACACCCATTGTCCGTTCACCTCAAAGTGGATACGGGCATGTCTCGATTAGGTCCTATTTGGCAGCAGGGCGCCACCTTTATTGAATTTGTCTCCCACCTGCCGAACCTCAAAATTGCCAGTATCTATTCCCATTTAGCCACGGCTGATGACACAGATCCTAGCTTTATGCAGCTGCAGCAAAGTCGGTTACAGGATGTTTTAAGCCGCATCCAAGCTCAAGATATCCCCTTACCTAAACTGCACCTAGCTAACTCAGCTGGAACCCTAGTGGGTCCCCAGTTTCACTATGACTTAGTCCGGGTGGGGCTGGCGCTATACGGTCTTTATCCAGCGCCCCACTTCCAGCAAACAATTGCTCTGCAACCCGTGATGCAGGTGAAGGCTCGGATTACCCAAATTAAAACCTTACCTGCAGGATCAGGGGTCAGCTATAACCATACTTTTACGACAGTGCAACCTCTCACCGTTGCAGTGGTTGGCATCGGCTATGCAGATGGAGTCCCTCGGTCCTTGTCAAACCAAATGAATGTAATCATTCGAGGGCGGTTGGCCCCCCAAATCGGTGCCATTACTATGGACCAACTGATGGTTGATGTCAGTGCCTTTCCCAATTTGCAGGTGGGAGAAGTAGTCACCATCTTGGGCCAAGAGGGTCAAGCTTCAATTTCAGCCGAAACCTGGGCCAAAGCCCTAAATACCATTTCCTACGAGATTGTCTGTGGGTTCAAGCATCGACTCCCTCGCATCTTAGTCAATAGCGATGTTCCACAGCGACTTTGACGTCTAGAGCGGGTCGTTTACCTTCGAATGGCTTCTGCGTTGACCTAGGGGGCAAACTGATCCATCGTCACATGGTTAGGCTGTTGGGAAATACGCCGCAACCAATTTCGCACTTTCGTATAGGGCTTAAGGGAAAACCCTCCTTCAGAAGCCACGTGAGTATAGGCATATAAAGAAATGTCAGCAATGGAATACTGATCACCCACAAAATAATCCTGCGTCTCTAGATGACTTTCCATCACGTCTAAGGCGGCATATCCCCTAACGCGACGGGCCTCCAAATCAGCCTGTCGATCTGGGGGAGACCCTAGGTAGTGGATAATGTACCGAGACGTCGCAATATAAGGCTCATGACTATATTGCTCAAAAAACTGCCATTGCAACACTTGGGCATGGGCAAAGGGCTCTGTCGGTAAGAAAGGGGAATCTTTGGCTAAGTAATGCAGGATTGCGTTTGATTCGAACAGCCACCGCCCATTTGGAAGCCCCAAGACGGGCACACGACCATTCGGATTCCGTTCTAAAAACTCTGGGGTCCGACTTTCGCCCTTCAGAATATCAATATGAAGCCAATCATGCTCTATCTCCAGTAGAGACATAAGTAGCTTGACCTTATAACAGTTACCAGAATAAATATCACCGTATACTTGGAAGTTGCTCATCACGATATCTGGGCACATAGAACCCTATAGCAGCATAAATTGCTTATTCAGGGGGAATAGATTGATATTCTAGCGTTCTATTCTCTTATCTCTCTGGACAATGCATTTATGGCTACCATAGCATTTGCCGCAATTTTTGCCTTGAACAGCCCAATCCCATGCCGGACTCAAACCGCCAGAAATGATTGAATCACGTCATTACTCAGTTCATCCGTTGAACCCGAGGCAACGATTCCCCCCTTTTGCATGGCGTAGTACCAATCAGCTTGGCGCACAAAGTGGAGGTGCTGTTCAACTAAGAGCACGGATACCCCGGTTGATTCGACAATCCGACGAACCGCTGCTTCAATTTCCAGAATAATCGATGGCTGAATACCTTCAGTGGGTTCATCCAACACCAACAGGCGTGGGTTGCCCACTAAGGCTCTGGCAATGGCTAACTGCTGCTGTTGACCACCACTGAGATCTCCTCCCATTCGTCTTAACATGCTGGCTAAGACCGGAAAGAGTTGAAATACTTGATCGGGGATGGCTGAGCTTTTTTTTCGGCCTTGGGGTCGAGCCTCCAACCCTAACATTAAATTTTCTTGGACCGTGAGGCTGGGAATAATTTCCCGCCCCTGAGGAACGTACCCAATCCCCAAGCGGGCCCGCTGATCGGGGGTTTTATGGAGGATTGAATGCCCTTCTAAGGCAATATTGCCAGTGCGGGGGGACAGCAAGCCTAAAACTGTTTTGAGTAAGGTGGTCTTGCCAACGCCATTTCGACCAATCAGGCAGACCATCTTACCGGGGCCAACACTCAAATCAACATTGCGAAGAATATGGCTTTCGCCGTAGTAAACATTAAGGTTCGAGATATCGAGTAAAGGCTGAGGAGCTTGGTTGGGGGACGAGACCGTTTGATTAACCATCGTCTTCCTCCGGCTGTCCCAAATACACTTCTATCACTTGGGGATTACTCTGCACTTCATCCATGCTGCCTTCACACAAGACAGCGCCTTGATGCAAAACTGTGACTTGCCGGGCAATCTGGCGGACAAATTCCATATCATGTTCAATCACAATAATCGAATGACTGTCGGCTAGGGTAAGCAATAAGTTGCCGACATTTTCTGTTTCCTCGTCGGTGAGCCCGGCAACGGGTTCATCCACTAAGAGTAAATCCGGTGATTGGGCAACAAGCATGCCAATTTCCAGGCGTTGTTTTTCGCCGTGGGACAGGAGCGCAGCCGGAATATCCGCTTTGGTGGTGAGTCCGATGGTTTCTAGCAACCCAGCAACGGTGCGACGTTCAGGTCCAGAAGGGCGTCCCCACAACGTCGCCAAAACATTTTTGTGACGATTGCAGGATAGATCCAAGTTTTCGCGGGGGGTGAGCTGTAGATAGACCCGTGGGGTTTGAAATTTGCGGCCAATGCCCAACCGAGAGATGTTGTGCTCGGATCTGGATCGGAGATTTTTACCTTTGAATAACGCCCTCCCCGTTGTGGGTTGAACCTTACCAGTAATCACGTCTAGAAAGGTGGTTTTGCCAGCGCCATTGGGGCCAATAATTACCCGTAGCTCTCCTGTATCCATGCTGAAGTTGAGCTGATTTAGGGCTTTAAACCCCTCAAAACTAACGGTTACATTTTCAATTTCTAAGATTTTGTCGCTCATACTCCACCTCCGGATCTTCAGCCAAACTGGGATAAGTCATCACTTTTCTGGGACGTCCTAACAGCAAGCGCATTTGATCGGGGCCTTCGTTTTTGAACCATCCCATTAAGCCATCCGGTAAAACAGTGACGACGATCAGGAACAATCCGCCCTGGAAAAACAGCCAAAACTCAGGAAATTGTTCGCTCAAAAGGGTGCGGGCAATGCTGACTAGAATCGTCCCCAAAACAGCCCCAATAAGGGTTCCTCGGCCGCCAACAGCCACCCAAATCACCATTTCAATTGAAAAAGGGACTTCCATCGTACTGGGGGAGATGATACCGGTTTGAACGGTGTAGAGCGCACCTGCCACGCCAGCCAGTGCTGCAGAAACGGCAAAGACGATGACTTTGAATCCGGTGGGATTATACCCGGAAAATCGCATGCGATTTTCATCATCTCGAATAGCAATCAGTGTGCGACCAAACCGCCCACTGGTTAACCAGCGACAGAGAATATAGGCCAGTAATAAACAGAGAATACTGAGTTCATAAAAGACGAGTTGGGCCTGGTTCGAACTGGCTAAGACACCAAAGATAAGGTCTTTATCTGTTTTGAGACCATTCGTACCATTAAATAATTCAATCGGGCCTTTGAAGAAGAAGAAAAAGACAAGGAGAGAGGCTTGGGTCAAAATCGAGAAATAAACCCCTCGAATCCGATTCCGAAAGACAAGGTAGCCTAAGACTGCGGCAACGAGAGCTGGAATGGTAAATAAGGCGACCAGAGTGAAGGGGAATGAGTGAAATGGCTGCCAAAACCACGGTAATTTAGCGACGCCATAGTTCACCATAAAGTTAGGCAATTCCCCTTCTGGAATTTGTAATTTGAGGTGCATGGCCAGGGAATACCCTCCCAGGGCAAAAAAGATACCGTGCCCTAAGCTCAATAGCCCGGTATATCCCCAAATAAGGTCAATCCCCAGTGCTGCAGTGGCTAAAGCCACAAATCGACCTAAAAATTTCAACCGAAAGGTCGGTAAGACAAAGGGGAGCAACACTGCGCAGATCAGGGTAATCACCGCGATCACGCCTGTTTCCCAAAGCAGTTTTCTCGGTTTAGCAAGGGGCAAATTCGTTGCAGCAGTATGAGTCATAAATCGTGATGTAGAAAGCCTTGGTTCGGCTTTCCTAAACTTCTACCGCCCGGCCTTTTTTGGGAAAGATCCCAGCAGGGCGAATCTGCAAAAAGATAATAATCAAGGCAAATACAATGACTTTTGCCATACTGGGCGTTGCAAAAAAATCGAAAAAGTCAGAGATGGAAGAGCTAAATTCAAAAACAGGGATTAAAAGGCCAACACTGATGATGTAATTGCTGATACCGATTGCGATCGCAGCCACAATACTGCCCACGATATTCCCCACTCCCCCGACCACCACGACCATAAACGCATCGACAATGTAGTTACCCCCCATATTCGGTCCAACAGACCCAATCAACGTAATTGCACACCCCGCAATTCCCGCTAAGCCTGACCCCAGGGCAAATGTTAGTGCATCCACTCTCCGAGTGGGAATCCCAAGGCAAGCACTCATATCTCGATTTTCTGTCACTGCTCGAATCCGCAATCCCCAATTTGAGCGATTTAGAAACCAGTACATCAAAACGATGCACAATCCAGTCAGAGCAATGATAAATAAACGTCCACTAGGGAGTTGGAAATTCTCTAAGCCCAAGGAGGTCAGCCACTCTTTAACCGATGATAAGTTCTGAGGCAAATCTTTTGCCGACAATCCGCCTTGTAACCATTTAGGTGCCGTGACATCCAAATTTCGAGATCCAAACCAAGGATCCAGTAGTGAACGTTGCTCTGATTGGCCTAGTAGAGTGCCTAATGTACTAGTAATGCTAATGGATAACGCCAGAATCACTAACCTAGCGATATAACGAAGTCTTTGGCTGGCTAGGCGGGGCTGCACCAGTTTTTGCCCCCCAAAATAAAACAGACAAAAACAAAAAATATTGATCAATAACACCCAACTGACACTGCGAACAAATTGGCGCAAAATCAAACTCACACCCCAGGTTGCTAGCAGGGTTTCGAGAGGACGACCATAAAGATGGCGCACAACTCCCCACTCTAGTCCCCAACCCACAAGCGCCGTCACTAAAAAAGCTACAGGCAAGGCCACGAAAATGTAAATATTGGACCATTGATCGCCTAACTGAGCCCCACTCTCTTGGACAACATAGGTTGTGTAAGCTCCCAACATGATCAATTCGCCATGGGCGAGGTTGATCACTCCCATAAGACCAAAAACAATGGACAGTCCCAGGGCAGCCAACATCAGCACAGAGCCAATGCTAATCCCATCAAAGATCAGCTTTACAACATCAGCAATCACGCCAATAATCCCAAGAAACCAACATTTTTAACCGCCCATTAGCTAAGAGAATTTCCGATAAAAAACCTCATACTATTGCTTTCTCAGCCTGATCGAAAAAACAAGAGTACGAGGAAATGCGTTTCAATTTATGCGCCTTCTACTTTGTACTTACCCCCCTTATTTGGATCGCTCCAGTCACAAGCATATCCCTTCGTTGCCGGTACAAATTGATTCCAAGGCACTGGATCAATTGGACCGTCCGTAGACCAGACAATATCAAATTGGCCCTCATCGTTAATTTGGCCAATCCGAACCGTCTTAGAAAGGTGATGGTTCCCATTCATGGTCACCTTGCCTTCAGGGGCATCAAAGGTTTCGCCAATAGCAGCCTGTCGTACCTTTTCAAGATCATCTGCCGTTCCAGCTTTCTCTACTGCTTGCTTCCAGAGGTACACCATAATATAAGCCGCTTCCATGGGATCGTTCGTGACCCGATCGTCCCCATACTTTTTCTTAAAATCAGCCACCCATTTCTTATTAGCTGGGGTATCAACAGATTGGAAGTAATTCCAAGCTGCATAGTGGCCCACTAGTAAATCTTTACCAATTTGTCGAATCTCCTCTTCTGCCACACTGACCGAGAGAATTGGGTATTTGTCCGGTCCCAAGCCTTCTGATTTCATCTGCTTAAAGAAGGCTGCATTACTATCGCCATTCAGCGTGTTGAAGATGACGCCTCCATCAGGCATGGCTCGCTTGATTTTGGCAATAATGGGGGTAACTTCCTGATCGCCCAGTTCTAGATACTCCTCACCTAGCGTTTCTCCGCCTTCAGCTTTGAGTTGCTCTTTGATAATGGTATTGGCTGTTTTCGGAAAAACATAGTTCGAGCCAACTAGGAAAAACTTTTTCCCTTTATTCTTAAGCAGCCAAGTGACGGCAGGCTCAATCTGCTGATTCGGTGCCGCTCCCGTGTAGAAAATATTTTTTGAACATTCCTGCCCTTCATACTGCACTGGATACCAGAGCATATGTTCTTTAGACTCAAAGACCTCTTTTACAGATTGCCGACTGGCAGACGTCCAACAGCCAAAAACAGTGACCACTTTATCTTGATCAATCAGCTTTTCCGCTTTTTCTTTGAAGGTATCCCAGTTTGATGCCCCATCTTCCTTAACGGGCTCAATCTGTTTACCCAATACCCCGCCACTAGCATTAATCTCTTCAATCGCTAGTAGTTCTGCATCGACAACTGTTTTCTCGCTAATTTCCATCGTGCCACTCAGTGAGTGGAGGATGCCGACCTTAATGGTATCTCCTGAAGAGCTACCATTATCAGTGTTTCCACCATCTGTCTGACTACCTGGTGTACAGGCTTTGAGCAACACGCTCCCCGAAGCGACGGAACCCATAATTAGGAATTCGCGCCGACCAAATCCTCTGGCCATAAACCGATTCACTCCTCAACACAAAGTAACTTGATATCAGCAAATTGTTCAATTTCACAGTCAGGTACCGGAAAGAACCGATCTGCATAAAAGGCAATTTCGTTCCAAACTTGCTTTGAATTCAGATAAGAATGCTCTAAATTATCCCCCTAAGCAAATTAATGCCCAACTTCAGAAATATAGCTCATTCCCTTGGACATAGTTTTTGGTCAGTGTTGCCTATACCAAAGTAGATATTAGGAATTTACCCTATCAAAAAAATGTAGCTTCCGATACAGAATCATCCTCTCCTGACTTGTGTTTAAATTTAATTTCGGTGGGGATCGCTCTCCTAGTCTGCTTTTGCAGATGCGGTAGTTTTTATTAACGAAAGCTTAAATTCCGAAGGGTTTGATAAAATATTGAGGCCAATATTCTGGAGCAGAAGAATCAGGTTGTTGTTCCCCACAACTTGCATAATGGCTAAAAATAATCAGGGATAAAATATATTTCGATAAATTAGGTTTAAAGAGGCCGACTACATCCTAATTTTGAGAGCATAATGTAGCCTAAAAGCAGTTTCTGGTCCTTTAGGAAGTTTTCGACTGTAAATACTGTTTCTGGTGTGAATACTGTTTCTGGGCTTTCTTTAAGCCAGGTACAAGTCACACAGCAGTGTCTTTTGATGAATCATGTGATGTAGAAGAGGCCCCCCAGCACATCCATAGATTTTCACCGCAATGGTAAGGATTTAGGTGTCCGAGCATTGACAAAATAAGCGACAATTTATAGAGAAAATCAACAAGACACCTATCCAAATACCCTGCCATGCCGAAAGCAACCAACCTCACAATCGCAGGGCGGGGATCAAGAATGCTCCTTCTGGGGATAGCGGTATCAGCATTCCAGCGTCTTGTTTTCACCATGGAGGCCAAAACACTCGCCTTCAATGGGAGTTGATGACAAGCCATAGACCCCTATATACGGGCAACGGATCCACTGAATAGTCGATGTCATTTTGAATTTTATGTCAGGGAACTCTAGGTATAGAAGACCTGATAGCGAATGGGCATTATTTCCCGTTATTTTTGCTAGATCGTATTTATTCGCAAACGCTTGAACCATCGAGAGGATAAGCCGTCTTCCTCGGCTTGTCGCAAGCTTGAGAAGAAGGCTATCGAGTCTGGGTGCAAGGTCCAGCTTGCACTTGAGGCGATACAGCCTATCTGGCGAAAGTTTGCTGTGCGTTGAGTGCGCAGATTTTTCGTTTCCCCCATTACCAAGAACTCAAAGACGACATGACTGACAATAGAACTAAGTCTGACCTACTCCCAAGCAAAGTTGGACCACTTACCATTGCAGCCATCCTTGCAAGTAGCCTGTTACAGCCCTTCTTGCCTGCTCATTCACTCGGAACGCCTGCAGGTGAGCAAATTAGTAATACAGCTACTGCAACCTACAGAGAAGATCCGAGTTCTCCAACCACCATTAATGCAACCTCTAACACAATAACGGTTACTGTTGCTGAAGTTGCGGGTGTGATCGCTATTCCCTCAGGGTTTACTGACAGTACTGGGGGAGCCGTTTCATCGGGTGACACATTAGAATTCACGTTTGATATCACCAACATCGGCAATGCTCCCACCAATTTGTTTATTCCTGGTATCAATAACTTGGGTACTGAGAATTTTGTGCCCAGTGCAGTTCAAATTGTGAATGCTTCAGGCACCGTTTTGGAAACCGTGCCTCCAGGGGGATCGACCCTCAGTGCGCTATCTATCTCAGGTTTAGCAGATCTAGATTCAGATCAAATTCTCAAGGTAAGAGTGACGGGTACACCTGCTGCGGGTACACCCGGTGGTGCAGATGTAGGCGTAACCTTGGGGGATACGGGACCCAATAACAATAATCCTGTTAGTACTCAAAATCAGCCTGATAATGCCGATGGCCCAAGGGCGAACGAGATTCGCACCATCGATGCAAATCCCGGCAATGGTGTACCTGAGAATGGGGAACGAGAAGCGAGTGCTACGAACAGTATTCCATTCGGAAATTCAATCAAGACCATGGCATTGGCCACTGTAACCAAAACCGTATCAAACTTAAATCCAGGGCTAACCGCTGCAGCGAATGACGATTTAGTGACTTACGATTTGGGGATGACGGTTGAGAATACCTCGCCCAACGCAGCATTTTTACCAGGAACGTTGGAAGGGACTCCCATCCGCGTCAATGGAAGTGTTGTCCCACGCATCCTGGTCTCTGATGCTATCCCAGTGGGGACCCAACTCTCGTCTGTTGATAGTATTCCTGCCAATTGGCAGGCGATTTATGCCACTACACCTACAGGTACCGCTGCAACTGCTGCAGCTTGGTTCACGACGCCTCCACCATTGACGTCCGTGACTCGGATTGGCTTTATTTATACAGCTGGTCCAACCATATCTAGAAACAATAGCTACAGCCCATTTCGATTTACTGTTGTTACGGCTGGTCTACCAGCAAATGGCGGCCAAATCAACAATATTGCCCAAGTTTTTGGAGAAACCTTTGGTGATTCTGCCAATGAGGTTGTCTATGACGAGTCCGGTGATAGTCATCCTAACAACTTCAATGATAATCAAACCCCCCCTGATTCAACAGGCTCCAACTATGACCCCAATACGGATATCGGTGTTGCCAATCCAGTGACACAAGGGACTGATACCGAGGATAATAATAGTGGTTCTGGTCCAAAGGGTGAAGTGAACGTCATTCGCTTAGGGGAAGTTGCGAGTAGCGATGATATTTTTAATGGTCCTGTAGGTGTCCCAAGAGCTGGGGGACCTTTGGGTGATAATGATGATTTTACCAATCGGTCAACCGATATCCCTGCAGGTTTTGGGCCTACCGATACCTTCGATCCTGCGCCATCCACCTTTGCCAATTCGGTGCAGAATCCAGCTAGCACAGGGTCTATTTCTGATGTCACCCTTCAGCCGATTTCGCCAACACAAGCTGAAGGGGCCGATGAGAGCACGCAAACGGGTCAATATGGTGCCAATGAAGATATTCCCAACGGTACGATTGTCACGATTGCGTACGATCCAGACGGTACCCCCGATAATGGTGATGAGTTGACAGCTACCTATCGTTGGAACAGTACAACGAATACTTTTGGTTTGATTGGTAGTACGACGGGTGGTGCTGCAGATGGAATCCCCAAGCATGTTAATATAGGGAGCTTGCCAGCGGGGCGTACAGTTGACTATCAGGTCACCATAGACTTGCCTGAGGGAGTCAGAGTAAATGATGATATTCCTATTCCATTACTGGCCTTCCCTGATGACGATCCAGTCAACAACCCTGGCTTTACAGGAGAAACGACAAATAACATCACAATTGATCGGTTGTATACGGGCTTTTTAAGGGTCACTAAAGAGGTTCAAGTTTTAGATGCCAATGAGGAGGTTATTCAAGCTTGGACAGCGGATCAAACTATTTTAGATGGCATCAATAATCAACTCGATCATTTGATTGAATACCGAATTACCTATGAAAATATCTCTACTCCAGCGGTCGGTAACGGCAATGTTACGCTGACGGTGCCTGACTTAACATTAGTGGAAGATGGCACGGCTACGGTTGGAGAAATAGCGAATAACTGGGCTAGATTCTCTAATCATCAGCAAAAGACTAGCGCGGATCAAGGGGTAGTCAGATATTTCACGAACAATGATGATCCCAATCCTTTGACCACATCCGACCCAGTAGATGATACCAAAGTCGAAAAGTATGAGAATGAAGTTGGTCAGGTAGATCCTGGACAGGTTGGTCAGTTCCTGTTTCGTCGTCGGATTAAGTAACAGCCTCTCGGATCATCGCGCTTTCGGTTTGGCCCTCTGGCTCTGCAAGGTCAGCCAGTTGCTGCCAAGGTGGCGTGGAAAATCCTACGGCTACAAGCTTATACGTCAAGCGATTCAACTGTCATACAAACCTTCTGATACAGAGATTGTAGCTTTTTGTCGCTTAGCTGATGGCGTCAACTTTGATAGAAAACGAGCATGGAGGGATTCGAACCCCCGACCCTCAGAACCGGAATCTGATGCTCTATCCACTGAGCTACATGCCCTTATTGGGGTAGATAATTAATCCACCTCGCAAGTATAGCGTTTATGGCTTCTACTCATAAACGCCAGAATCATTTCTTAGCCAAATCCTTTGCTGCTATTGGTGGAATCGGTGGTTAAGCAGTTTTCAATTTGAGATCGCAACTGATCATGATCCAAATCTTGCCCAATTAACACCAGCTGATTCTTGGGCTCGCCTCTCCAGTCCTCATCATCTAAGGAAAAGCGCTTACCACTTAAGTGAAAGACATGACGCTTCTCGCTTTCATCAAACCACAGAATCCCTTTGGCTCGGAAGACGTTGAGGGGAAGCTGTTCATCCAAGAACTTTTGAAACTTGCGAACCGAAAAGGGGCGATCGCTTTGAAAAGAGAGGGATGTAAACCCATCGTTATCTAAATGATGGGAGTGATGATGGTCGTGATCATGCTCGCAATGGCCATGGTCATGGTCACAATTGCTGTGGTTGTGATGGTCGTGACTATGATCGTGATCGTGATGGTCGTGATCGTGTCTATGACCGTGCCCATGATCGCTGTGGACATCTTCAAAGTACTTATCAGATTCAAATAGCCCGACACTCAAAATCAACGGTAGGGAAACCTGGCTTTTAGTGGTTCTGATGATCCGAGCACCTTCACGCATTTCCCGGACCCGCACTTCTAGCAGATCCAGATCCGCTTCATCCACTAGATCAGCTTTGTTAAGCAAGATAATATCGCCATAGGCAATCTGGCTTTGAGCAGCTTCGCTATTAAACAGGTCCAAACTAAAGTTTTCAGAATCGACCACCGTGACGATTGAATCTAAGCGAGTCACATCTCGCAAATCAGTGCCTAAGAAGGTCAAAGCGACCGGTAAAGGATCTGCTAATCCTGTGGTTTCCACCACCAGATAATCAATCTTTTCGGACCGCTCCAGAACCTTATAAACCGCATCTACTAAATCATTGTTGATGGTGCAGCAGATGCAGCCATTGCTCAGCTCCACCATGTCATCACCAGTGGTGATCAGGAGATCGTTATCAATGCCAATTTCACCAAACTCATTGACCAGAACAGCCGTTCTTAAACCTTCCTGATTGGAGAGAATGTGGTTTAAAAGGGTTGTTTTTCCACTGCCCAAAAAGCCCGTGATAATAGTGACGGGTAACCCGCGCTTATCAGCCGTCATGGCCTGAGTGGATTCGGTCGTTGTTGTGGTCATAGTCTTACTCAGAGATGCAGCCGCTGAAGAACAGGTAAGAGTGTAGTCCCTTCCTCTCATACTAAAGGATGGCCCTTTGAGAAAGTCCTAAATTTTAACTAAATCTAAGGTCGTTTGGTGACTCGGTCTGGAATCGCAGCCACTGCCTGCCAAACCGGCAACAAGTCGTTTTGCAACACCTCTAGCCAAGTAGGCCAATGCTGATCAATATGGGCGAGAGTGGCTTGTTTCATCTGTGCGAGCTGATCGGGGTCGTGATACAGGGTTGAGATCGCACCCGCCCAAGTCTCAGGCAAATCGTCTTCAATCACAATGCCATCTTCCCCAGAGGCTTGTACCGACTGGTACGCTCCGCCATGACTAGAAATAATCACAGGTAACCCGGACGCTTTCGCTTCCACAATTACATTGCCGATGGTCTCTGTTTGGGAAGGAAACACAAACAGATCGGCACTGGCAAAGATGGGACCCAGCTGATCATGGTCAATGGTGCCTGTTAAGGTCACATGGTTCCCAAGGATAGCCTGCACTTCCTGATCGCTACTGCCTTGACCGACGACAAGACCATGAACGGGCAGACCCTGATCGAGCAGAATCTTCACGGCTTGGGCAAAGGTTAGGATATTTTTGCAGGCATCTAAGCGCCCCACAAATAACAGCAGAAATTTCCCAGGAGGGATGTTGTAGGTTTGTTCCAGCCCAGATCGATCGCGAAGTTCGGGATGAAACAATTCCTTATCAATACCTCGTCGGAGGTGGGAAATGTGTGACTTGGGTAAAACGGTATTCACCACCCCAAAGTCCGAAGGCTGAGCGGTTAACACATGGGCACAGGCTTGCCAGTAGCGCTTTTGCCGAGCCACCATCAATTGCTTATATCGGCGTGGAATTTGCAGTTGTTGGGAAAGCAGTTGATTCAACCACCCCTGGCCAAAGAGTTTTTCCAAGGCCTGTTCTGTGTAGATTCGGGAATATTCCGGTGTATCCGTATGGATGGAGGCGACTAGAGGTTTGCCCTGCTTTTGGCAATAGCGCAGGGCCGTTTTACCAAACGTAAATTGGGGATGGGTGATATGGACAATATCCAGCTTTTCTAAATAGGGAACGAGAGCGGGATTTGAGGGGGCAATATCCGTATGGCCCGGTACATCCTTTAGGAAGATGAGGCGTTCGGTACTAAACCGAGGGGGATGGATAACATAGCGAACATTGGCAGCGAGTTCGATAACCTGCTCTTGATCACCTAAAAAATGCAGACTTAACGTTAGATCTTCTGGCAACGTGGCTGCGGCTTTAGCAAAGGACTCCCAACATTTGACATGCCCGCCTGCGGCTTGGTGCCATCTCAAATCTATAAAGACCCCAACCGAAACCATATCTAACCCTTACTATTGATGATGATCGCAGAGAACCAATATGTAACCCCTATAACTAGGTAGCCTAACGTACGTTCGAATATAAGGTCTGTCGCTTAAGCCAATGGGCAGGATGTGAAACTAACAGATTTTTGAACCTTCATCAGAGTTCATCATAATATCCATCGATCCGCCAAACTACCCGTTAACCCTCATGCGCTCAAGATTAAGGCTGAGTGGCTGCTTGGGCAAACTGAGACAAAGCCTGTTCTATTTTGGCTAACACCTCTCCACAACCCTCAATATGGTGTCGCTTTGCCAGATATTGTGGGTCGTTGTAGGACAGCCACACTTGCCCCGCTTTATCTCTCCAAATCAATGCTTTTTGGGGTAAGTCTATCGCTGTAGTAGGACTGCATTGCATCAAGCGAGTACCCACTTTAGGATTACCAAACACCACTAGTTCTGTTGGGGGCAGGGACTGCCCCACAGACTGGGCTCCAGCAGCATGGTCAATGCGGGTAAAAAGCGTCATTCCTTTTGCTTGGAGCGCATTTACTAGCCGTTCAGATGTCTTTGAGACTGTATGATGGCTTCTGATATGAATAATTCCCTGGTCAGCCTGTTTAGACGCAATCTTGTCAGTTAGATCAGCCATTGCAGGAGGCGATATTACCCCAATGCTCAGCGTTAAAAACCCTAGTGATACGGGTAGAAGTTTAGGCCACTGCACCATATTTCGTTCCCTAGTAACGGCAAGGTATTCAACCTAAAGTCCCATATTTCGCTTTAAGTCCTCAAGCTCTGCTTCTCTCTCCCAATTTTTGAACTGTTCTTCTAAAGGATCTGGATCGCTTAGAGAGACCTTTTGATACCATCCGTTGGCCGGATCTCGCTTCGGAGCAGATGATGCACTGGGTTGGGGTTTGCGGGGGGCTTGTCGAATTCTTTCTTTGACTTCCTGGTGGCGAACCTGGATTTTTTCCAACAGCAGTTGAGTTTGTTGAAGGCGGGTTTTAGTCACTTCCATCTGCCCCCATTGTTGATTTCCCTGGCTCAGTAAGGCTGCTTCTCGTTCCTTGGCCGCCGCTGCCAAGTCCTGTCGCCCCGCCTTCTCGGCCTTCGTAATTCGTTCATGCCATCGTTTGATCTCGTTAGCAGTTGCAAGGATGGCATCCTGTTGACGTTGCTCTTCCGCTGTTAAATCAGCCAATAATTTAGTGGTCTTTGCTTCTTGTTCCCGCAAATTATCGGCTAGAACCTGCAATTCTAGGTGCGGATGGGCTCGGAGAAATTCCTCCAGTTGCTTCTCTAAAAAGCGGTTTACGTCTTCGAAAACACTCATTGTCAAAGCCTCTATAACTTACCTGGCTTAAATCCCCTGTCCTGAGTTTGTCATATTTTTCCCAGAGGAATTCAGTCTTTCTTCAGCATGCCCTCCTCACAGGACTGCACTAACGGGTTAAAACTAGGGACCTCATGGACGCGTTAAAGATTGTTGGCGAAGGTGCTCAACAATGGACCAGTACCAATCCATCTTGCTCAACAACGCATAAGCAATAAATTTGAGATTTTCTGGATGTAGTGTATATAAAGGTTGGAAGTTCGTACCTAAGAGTCTGCGAGGATTCCCCCAAGTATGAACAACATAATTTTGAATATCTTCTGGGACTTCTACTTCAGCGATAATGGGTTGATGGTCAGAGGGTAAAAGGGCCTCAATATGCCCAATCATCGTACGAATAGAAGTTGGCTCACCCTGACCAATGTTGTAGACCAAATCAGTAATATTATCGATTTGGGGTTGAGGTTTCGGCAAAGTTAACAAGAATAAGAGGGCCCGCGACACCTCTGCTGCAAATATCGTGTCCCGAGTTTGTTCTCCTGGCTTAAATTGTCCCTGGCGTCCCCATAATTCAAAGGGAGTTTGTTCTAAGCTATGCCATAAAACCTGTGTGTACAGATTGCCAAAGTTTCCTTTGTGCTGCTCGGTCACGCCATAAACCGAAAAGAAACGACAGATTTGGACCCCTAAGTGATTACAAAGAGCCTGCTGGATAGCCATATCCTCCATCATTAATTTAGCAGTTTCGTAAAGTGATCCCGGCCAAACCCGCTCATCCTCAAGGGAAGGACGCTTTTTACAGAGACTACTGGTAGAGGCAAATATCAAGCGGATATTTTCGGAGACACACCATTCCAAAACGGTCTTCCAGATATCAACTTCTTCTAACACATCTGCAAGATTATGAAAGTGGGGGACACTGGATCGACCCCCGACGAAGATTAATATATCCGGTTTAGAAATTGGGTTAAGCGCATAATCTTTATGGCATCGAATATCCACCTGGCCTCTCAGGCTGGTCGGTAAATTTTCCCTCTTTCCGAGTCGTAAATCATCATTAATCGTCAAGCGCTCTAGTGGATACCCAAACTCATAGAGCTTGGTAATAATATGAGAGCCAACTTGCCCACATCCCCCCATCACACAAATTCGCTGTGCCTGTAAGTTCAGAAAATCGAGTCGATGAGGGTCCTTAAGCGTCTTATCAACATACCAGTTTTGAATATCTTGAGCTTGAAGGTCAAAAAGATCCAGAGATGACGATGACATGGGAACACAAATGGTTGCTTTTCGCACTATAAACGAGAAGTTTGTCTTTAGCTTCTCTAGTTTTTTGAATCATTGTGTTGGCGTTTGTCTTAATGGGTAATTCGAGGATTTGACAAAACTACAAACTCTTAAGCTGAACGGGGAGGCATCGGTATCAACTGATGAGCGAATAGAATGAAAGAACGATGGAAAGGAAATCCTGGTGATAGTCTTGATCCGAATAATGACCGTGATCGGTCTACTACTGAGTGTCGTCACGATCTGGGTTCAAAATCAAAGTCCAACCCTGTCGTTAGTCTTTTTGGGAATGAGATCGGAACCCTTACCCTTGGGATTCTGGATTGCTGGAGCAGTCTTGATTGGGGCACTGGGGAGTTTGGGGATTTTTGCTATTCTCTCAATGGCACCTCTTTCGCCTCTCCATGCTCGGCGACGGGCAAAGTTTCAGCAGCAACCCTCAAATCATCCTCAACCGGATCGGGTGAACCGGGGCAACAGAAGAAGGTATTCAGATTGGGACGAGCCCGTTGCCACGGATTGGTATGGTTCCTCCAAGTCAGAGCCTTTTTTCGATGATAACTCTGATTATTTTGAGAATGAGCAGGATTTTGCGGACGATCCCTTTGACTATCCAGACGAGGACTATGATGATTCCGCCCCTCCTTGGGAAAAGAGGGATTCATCTTATTCTTTCAGTTATCGTGATCCCAAATTTGCCCGCCAAAGGAGTCAACGGGAATCCGTTTTTGATGCAGAATATCGCGTCATTACACCTCCCCAAAAACCTGACGTATCCAGCGATGACTGGGATGAGTTTGACGATCAATTTCGAGAGGACTAACCCTTTCTTATATCAAGGTATTGATTGACTCGAAGTTATGGCGGTCTTATCTTGAGATGAAGCTATGACCCATAGATGACAGAATATGAGCTACTAGGATATTTGCTGAAGCATTCTCGAAAAAGCCTAACGCGCGAGCCATGTTTTGATACTGCGTTGGCATTTAGCATCCAAGAGACATTTAGTGTAAATCATATGTATATTCGTAATCTACGCCTCAACGCGCAATTAGACGTAAAAAAGCACATTATAAGTACTGTTTGTGGGGTTGGATATGTTCTTTGATAAGCCTAATCTGCATCGATATCGGTCAATTTTGGGTTTTATTGCGGGGGTGTTGATGTTGGGGTGTCAACCCCTTAATCCAGCCACCGATGCCACAACAGCTTCGCCTGAGTCTTCTGTTACGGTGGCGACAACCCCTGGTCAACGATTGCCCATTACAGCTCAAGCATCGATTCATAATCAAGTGGTGGAACTAGAAGTTGCTCAAACTCGACAGCAACAGGCCACTGGCTTGATGAGTCGCCCCAGTCTTGCGGATAATCGCGGGATGTTATTTTTGTTCAATCCCCCCCAAATCGTCAGCTTTTGGATGAAGCATGTTCTGATTGATTTGGATATGATTTTTCTGCGAGAGGGGGAAGTCATTGCGATTCAGCATCGTGCCCACCCCTGCAAAACCACACCCTGTCCTATCTATGGCCCAAAAGGTGAGATGATCGATCAGGTGATTGAGCTCCGAGGGGGACGAGCTAAAGAATTGGGGATACAAGCAGGCGATCGCATCTCTATCCAACCCCTTTCCCCTGAATCTTGAGTGTATGCTAGGAAGAATTGGGATTTGCAGGTTTAACATGCTGACGAGCACTCACTAGCAAGTTGCAAGTATTGAACCAGTCTTCCCTGTTCCCCCATGTGCTGCTAAGTACGTTGATTCAGCACACTTTTCTTTATAGCTGGTCTCCTTTTTCCCATGGCATCCTCCATTCCCGCTGTTCATGATTCCTCCGAATTATTTTCTTCGCCCACTGAGCATCGATTTCGGTCTGCCATTAACGCAGGGGAATTTTTAGTTACAGCAGAGGTGATGCCACCGAAAGGAGGGGCTGTTACCCATATGTTGCAACAGGCTGCCCACTTAAAAGATTGGGTGCATGCGGTCAATATTACGGATGGCAGTCGGGCAGTGCTGCGGATGAGTTCCCTAGCAGTAGCGGCTATTCTGCAGCATCAAGGGATCGAACCCATTTGTCAGATGGCCTGTCGCGATCGCAATCGGATTGCCCTCCAAGCTGACTTAATGGGAGCCCATGCCTTAGGCATTCGAAATATTCTGGCTTTGACTGGCGATCCGATTAAAGCGGGGGATTTTCCCAAAGCGAAGGGGGTTTTTGATTTAGAATCGGTTCGCTTGTTAAATATGATTCGTCAGTTGAATGCGGGTCGAGATGCCAATGAAAAAGACCTGCCGGATGGCCCCACGCGGCTTCTTGCAGGGGCAGCCGTTGACCCTCAATTGACCAGTTGGTCGGGGCTGCAAAGTCGATTCGAGAAGAAAGTAATGGCGGGGGCAGAATTTTTCCAAAGCCAATTGATTGTGGATTTTGACCGCCTGGAAAAATTTATGACGGACATTGCTAGTCAATCTAATAAGCCGATTTTGGCGGGGATCTTTCTACTCAAGTCCGCTAAGAATGCTCAATTCATCAATCGCTGTGTTCCCGGTGTTAATATCCCTGACTCCATTATTGAACGGCTCGCTCAAGCGACGGATCCATTGCAAGAAGGGATTACGATTGCTGCTGAGCAGGTAAAGCTTGCCCGTCAGTTATGTCAAGGTGTTCACATGATGGCTGTGCGTCGAGAAGATTTAATTCCCCAGATTTTAACGCAAGCAGGGGTTACCCCTCTGAGAATGCCCCAATCAGTCACTTAAACCCAGATAGTCTTAAATTATTTGTTGGGTAGATAGCTCTGCATAATGCGTCCAGCTCCACGGATTTGTTGGTAATACGTTTGGGTGACGATATCCCCCTCTTCTGAGAGCAAATCTATGCCAATGCCATTGCGACCTTGGTCTATGCCTGAACTATGAATGTAGCGGCCCTCTCCTAGATACAAGGCCACATGATTCGCTTTTTCAAGTGGACCAAAGAAAATTAAATCTCCGGGCTCTAATATTTGAGCAAGATCCTGAGGATTTTCGCCTGAACTCATTAGGGATTGGGTAAATGCTTCTTGCTGATAGGCATCTCTAGGCAGCCAGATCCCTTGCTCAGCAAAGGCACGCTGCATCAAGCCTGAACAATCAAAATTCGGACCAATGGTTCCACCCCACAAATACACGTTGGCCTGTTGGTGTGCCGCTTGCATAAACGCAATCACGAAGGGGAGGCGAGCCAAAATTTGATCACGACTTACGGATGTAGATTGATATGGCTGAGGAGCTGGTTCTAAAGCCAGGAGGTCCTCGGCCTGAATCCAACCTGGATAATCATCTTCACAAAGACGAACTGAGAGGGCGTCCTGCCTTTGATCAATCTGAACAGGAGTAAATCTAAGATGTCGGCCAGGCCAAGCCTGAGTGGCTAAAGTCGTACAGTCAGGCGCATCAAATAAATTAAGGGACTCACAAACTCGATATTCAACAGAGGAGTGTGTCCCATCCAATTGCTGTGCCTTTAGCGTCTCGAAGGAAACCATATTGCGTGATCGCAACTTGCATGTTGTTGAACCGATTGCCTAACGAATACGATGAACTATTTCTTGCGCAAGCGGTAGGTAATCCGCCCTTTGGTCAAATCGTAGGGGGTCAGCTCAACTTTGACACGATCACCGGGTAGAATCTTGATGTAATTCCGCCGAATCTTGCCAGAGATATGGGCTAGAACATTAAAACCGTTATCTAGGTCCACGCGAAACATGGCATTTGGTAACGATTCTGTGACCGTACCTTCCATCTCAATCGCATCTTGCTTAGCCAAAAAGTTGATCCTCCTAAGGATGAATTAGAACCGATTTATCGAAATACTGATAATTCAAAGCTTCTCCACAGAGAGTATAAAGAATTATGTGAGATCTGCCAAAGCTGCTTTGATCCGATCGGTCACGGCTTCCACAGATGTATCGCCATCAATATCCACTAGACAGTTGCGTTGACGATAGAAATCTAAGATTGGGGCAGTCTCTGTATGGTAGACCTGGAGGCGATCTTGGATAACGGCTTCAGTGTCATCCTTCCGCCCTCGGCTGAGCATACGAGTAATCAAAGTCTGTTCGGGGACTTGGAGATTAATGACGCGATCGCAGGTCTGCTTCATCTCCGTGAGCAGTTTATCCAAGGTTTGGGCTTGGAGAATCGTGCGGGGAAAACCATCTAATAACCAGCCACTGGCCGTATCTGGCTGGGCCAAACGCTCCTGCACCATATCGATCACAACTTGATCAGGGACCAACTGCCCTTGATCTAGGTAGGACTGGACTTTCAAACCCAAAGGGGTTTGGCCCGAAATTGCTGCGCGGAATAAATCCCCCGTCGAAATATGCGGAATGTTAAAGTCAGCTGCAAGGGAAACGGCTTGGGTTCCCTTACCTGCCCCCGGTGGCCCAAACAGAATTAAACGTGCCACTACTGCTTCACCATCCCTTCATAGCGCTGGGAAATTACATAAGTCTGAATTTGCTTGGCCGTATCAATGGCAACCCCCACCAAAATCAAAAGGGATGTGGCGCCAAAACCTGAGAAGATACCGCCCCCCACGACCCTCTCCGCCGCCACAGGAACCAACACAACGGCGCCTAGGAAAAAAGCCCCCAGCAATGTAAGTCGATTCAAAACTTTTTCCACATACTCTGTGGTGGCTCGACCCGGACGAATCCCCGGAATACTGGCCCCCATCTTCTTCAAATTCTGGGACATATCAATGGGATTAACCACCAACGATGCATAGAAATAGCTAAAGAAAACAATCATCGACAGATAGAAAATCACATAGACCCAAGGTAATGAACTAGTAGGGCTCAGATAACTCGCAAATTCAATAATGGTTTGATTATTGGTTAATCCTGCTAGAGTCCCAGGCAAAATCAACATGGCAGAGGCAAAAATAATGGGCATCACTCCACCCGAGTTCAGTCGAAGCGGCAGATAACTCTTCTGCTCTTGATAGGTTCTACGACCCACTTGACGTCGAGCGTAAACGATGGGAATTCTGCGGGTGCCTTCCTGGACAAAGACAATGCCAACAATCATCAAGATAAAAACGGAAATCAGGATGATGACCTTCGAGACCTCACCTTGTTCAGCAATCTGTAAGGCATTCCCTAAAGTGCTGGGTAAGCCAGAAACAATACTCAAAAAGATCAGCAATGAGGCGCCGTTACCGACCCCTCTTTCGGTAATAAGTTCGCCTACCCACATCACAAACATGGAACCCGCCGTTAAGGCGACCACCATCTGAACGATAAACACAATGCCGGGATTGAAGACCACACCCTCAGCGCCGTTGATCAAAATGGCAAATCCTGTACTTTGGATAATGGCCCAGCCCAAGGCAACGTAACGGGTAATTTGGGAAATTTTGCGGCGACCAGCTTCCCCTTCATCTTTTTGCAGGCGCTCTAGGGAAGGCAGTGCTGCCGTCAGCAACTGCAGGATAATAGAAGCGTTAATAAAGGGAATAATGCCTAAAGCAAAAATCCCCAGGGCCGAGAAACCGCCCCCAGAGAAAAAGTCCAAAAAGCCAAAAACAGGATTGCCAGCAAAGGTTGATGTGAACGCAGCTCGGTTAATACCTGGAACAGGTAATCGAATACCCAGCCGGACCAAAATCAACAACCCAAGGGTGATAAAGACCCGACCTCTCAGCCCAGCTGCCTGGGCCATTTGCATAAAGGTCTCTTGGGCGGATGGTGTTTTACCTCTGCTGACAACCATGTCAGGGATACCTCTCTAAAAGCCGATT